>DCIQ01000107.1:0-2431 GCA_002317435.1 Bacteroidales bacterium UBA1722
TTTCCATGCTGGCTGTCTGCACCATTCCTCAAACGGTGGATAAAGACGCATTCCTGAAGAACATCCTCGACAGATGCGCCGGAGTCATCGAAAAAAGATATGACCAGCATACCATCTACCGTTCTTCCGTTCCGGACATCAATTTTTCGGTCAAGGGAAATTATCTGCTTATGTCCGGCTCGGTGATTCTCATAGAATCATCCCTGAGACATCTCGAAACCCATCAGTCTCTGCTGGACAATCCGATATTTTCGGAGGCTGTCTCCGGTATGGGGGCAGGAAACGTCCTGTATCTGAATAACGGAAACGTGGGCAAACTTTATTCCGGGATGGCGATGCCGTATTATCGCAAATACGCATCCTTCACATCCCATGTCGCCGACTGGACCGCCATTTCCGTGGACATTCACGACGGATGCATGTCCGGGTCCGGCAGATTTTTCCATAAGGATCCCGCCGTATCCTATTCCACGGCACTTTCCGCTCAGGAAGGAGGTCGCTCCGACTTGTACGATATGGTCCCGTACGATGCGGTGTCTCTCCTGACCCTGAAAATATCGGATATGGACAAGTTCCTGTCAGATTACGGGTTCTTCTATTCTTCGTGGAAGAAGAAAAAGAGGAACACGGACTCCGGACGCAGACTGGCCGGGTCGGCGGGTCTGTCCGAGATCGCGCGGGTTACGGTCAGGACGGATGAAGGACACAAGCCCGTAATCATGCTCAGGGTGGATGACAGCGGGGCATTATGTGGCAGCGGAGAAGAAATCGACTCATGCGGATTCGCGGGGATGGCCTCTTCCCTGGCGGGAGATATATTTTCACTCCCGGACACTTCCTTCTGTTTCGCTGCGGACCGGCATTGGGTGGCCGTGTCTGATCTCAAGACACTGGAATCATATAAGGAAAAGGTCAGGAGTATCCATTTCACTCCTTTTTCGGAGTGGATATCCCAGACTCCCGCCACCAGACATTCCGACAGGAACTCGGTACTCTCCTTTATGGTGAATCTTTCGTCGATGGAAGATTCATTGTCCGTTTTTCTCAAGGAACAGTTCTCCGGACCGGTCTCATCCATTCTGAAAGACCATAATTTCAATTTCCTGTCATTCTCGCTGAAAGCGGATGCGGGAGACGTCGTTCCCGAATATGCCATATTCTCCGGAAATCTGGAGAAGATGCCTGTTCTGAGGCACAGCGGCTCGCTGGTGGACGGAAGTTCCGGTTCTGCCGCTCCTTCCATAGATGTCCCCGGCGGACCTTATGAAGTGAAGGATTTCAGGACGGGGAAACAGAATACGCTGACCAGGACGGAGAAAGGACATCTCCAGTATAAGGATCATAACGGGAAGGTCCTGTGGACCGTTCCCTTCGGAGGCGAAATCTGCGGATTCGTACCGCAGATAGATTATTTGAAAAACAACAAACTCCAGATGCTTTTCGCATCAGGGAGCACTCTATATTTGATGACCCGTCTGGGCGGATGGGTCAAGCCCTATCCTGTCGATACGGGAAAGGATATCGTTCTCGGTCCCGCGGTTTTCGATTTTTCTGGAGACAAGGAATACTGTATAATGCTCCTTCATTCCGACAATACTGTCGCCATGTATGACAGGGACGGGAAGAAGATGTCGGGATGGAATGACATTACGATGCCCGAACCGATATGTGCGCTTCCCGAACCGCTGAAGGTGGGGAATCATAATCTGTGGGTGGTCAGGAGTACCGGACAGACAGTCATCTTCACCTCGGAAGGACTGCCCGCCGCCGATTTTACGAGAAAAAGACGTCTGGCACCGGATACAGGTATCGAGGTGCTGTCCTCAGATGAGGTGAAAGTCACATCTGCCGACGGCAGGGTGATGAAACTGAACATAGAAACAGGAGAAATATCAAAATACAGATAAGAGATGGATACATTCAAGAGACTGCTTTCATACGCCAAACCATATTCCAAATTCTGGCCCGCCTTTCTGACACTGTCGATTCTGTCAGTGCTCTTCGGCGTGGTCAATTACGCTATGATTCAGCCGTTGCTGGATGTCCTTTTCGACCCGGACGCCATAGAAAAATACCTCGGACCGCTCCCGGCATTCTCATTTACCGTGGAATATTTTGAAATACTGTTCAAATATTATCTGACCAGAGTGATGGAGGCCAACGGAGTCCTCAAGGCCCTGTTGTTCGTATGTGCCATACTGATACTGGCATCCTTCCTCTCCAATCTGACGCGGTTCCTTTCGCAGAAGGTTCTCGTGAATATGAAGACCTACATAATGAAGAATATAAGGACCGATCTCTTCATCAAGATTACGAAGATGAATGTGGGTTATTTCAACGACAAGAGGAAAGGTGACATACTGTCCAGCATCTCCAACGACGTGAATGAAATCCAGAATTCGGTGGCGAGCAGTTTCCAGATATTCTTCAG
>DCIQ01000107.1:2449-3425 GCA_002317435.1 Bacteroidales bacterium UBA1722
GAGCCGCTCCTGATAATCGGATTCCTCATAGGTCTGTTCTATATGTCCCCGAAACTGACTCTGGTGACGCTTCTCACCCTGCCCATCTCCGCATTGGTCATCGGAGGTGTCAGCCGGAAATTGAAAAGGGGGGCTACCGTCACCCAGTCGCTTCTGGGCATAATCATCAGCCAGTTCGAAGAGGCCATTTCCGGTGTAAGGATTATCAAGGCGTTCAATGCCCAGAATTATGTGAGGGAACGTTTCGACCGCACCAATGAAGAGCACAAGAGCGTAAGCCGTTCGATATTCACCCGGCAGGAGATGGCGTCACCTCTCTCCGAATTCCTCGGTATCTCGGTGGCTGCCGGAGTCCTTTTTTACGGCGGGTATCTCCAGACAAAGGGAGAACTTGGCATGTCCCTCTCCGAATTCGTCACCTATATAGCGTTCTACTGGCGTGTACTTGAACCTTCGAAGGCGATAGCCAACGCTTATGCCAATGTCCAGAGGGGTCTCGTGTCCGGGAAACGTGTTCTGGACATACTGGACGTGAAACCTTCCATCAGGAAGGTGGAGAAGCCGCGTCACATCACTTCCTTCGAAGACAAAATCGAATACAGGAACGTCTCCTTCAGATATGCCGCCGACATGGTCCTCAAGAACATAAACTTTACTCTTGAAAAGGGGAAGATGCTGGCGGTGGTGGGACCTTCCGGCTCGGGAAAATCCACATTGGCCGACCTGCTTCCCCGGTTCTATGACGTTACCGAAGGCTCCATCACCATAGACGGACTTGACATAAAGGAATATTTTCCGAAAGAATTGATATCTTTGATGGGCATAGTGACCCAGGAGGCGATACTGTTCAACGATACGGTATATAACAATATTACGTTCGGAATGGAGAATGTCCCGCGGGAGGATGTGATCCGTGCGGCCAAAATCGCGAATGCGGACGAGTTTATCGTGCAGATGGAAGACGGATATGATACCA
>DCIQ01000107.1:3459-4742 GCA_002317435.1 Bacteroidales bacterium UBA1722
CTGTCCGGCGGGCAGCGCCAGAGGCTGGCCATAGCCAGGGCCATCCTGAAGAATCCCCCTATCCTCATTCTGGATGAGGCGACTTCGGCACTCGATACCGAAAGCGAACGTCTGGTTCAGGATGCCTTGACACAGTTGATGAAGAACAGGACGTCCATAGTGATAGCACACCGTCTTTCCACTATCCAGCATGCTGATGAGATACTGGTCGTAAAAGATGGCGGGATAGTGGAGAGGGGCAGTCATAATGAACTGGTGCAGTCGGACGGTCTTTACAGGCATCTCTGCCAGATGCAGGCATTTTAGAAAGAAACCAACCGGGCGGCCTGGCCCGGATAGCCGGGCCGACTGATAATTAATATGATGATGGAATCCAATGTTTCATTGAACAAAGTTCTTGAATCCAGTTTCAAAAAGAACTGGAACGTACCGGCTCTCTCGGATTACAGGGGCAATACCCTGTTTTATCGTGATGTCGCGATGCATATCGCCAAATTGCATATCCTGTTCGAGACGGCCGGCGTGAAGAAAGGTGACAAGATATCCCTCTGCTCCCGCAACCAGGCTTTCTGGGGAGTTTCCTATCTGGCGGCCCTCACTTATGGAGCAGTACCGGTGCCTATAATGCATGAATTCAAGTGCAGCAGCATACATCATCTGGTGAATCATTCGGAATCGAAGATTCTCATGGTAGGGAGCCAGAACTGGGACGGGCTGAGCGTCTCCGAGATGCCGGGGCTGAAAGCAGTGTTCAAGATGGAAAATCTCGAGCTTCTGGAATCTTCCGTCCCCGAAGTCGTGGCGGCTGTCAGTTCCCTCAACGAAATGTTCGGCAGGAGATATCCGAAGGACTTCACCCCCGATTCCATCAGTTACCATCAGGACACTCCCGAAGAGCTGGCCATGATAAATTATACCTCCGGTACTTCGGGGTTCTCGAAAGGGGTGATGATTCCATACAGGGCGTTGTATTCGAATTATCTGTTCTCGAAATGGTCCCAGCCCCAGATGAAGGCCGGGGAATGTGTGGTGGCGATGCTGCCTACAGCCCACATGTACGGGATGATGTATGAATTTCTCTTCCCTATGTGTATGGGCGGGCATGTCTATTTTCTGACACGTCTCCCTACGCCTCGTATCATCATGGACGCGATGGCCGAGCTGAAGCCATCCTATGTGATTTCGGTGCCGATGGTGATAGAAAAAATATACAAGAAGCAGCTTGAACCCATGATCAGCAAATATGGGCTGAAATATCTTCTTCAGGTTCCCGTCCTCGAAAA
>DCIQ01000046.1:0-656 GCA_002317435.1 Bacteroidales bacterium UBA1722
TCGACTGCTGTATGAACTGTCATACATTCAACAGATGCAGTCCCGATGACCTGAGTCTGCATATCAGAGGAGGGCATTCCGCTACTCTGCTGAGAGTGGGCGGAGAACTCGAGGCCTTCACCACTTCCACCGACAGCACTCTGGGATACTGTGCATATCCGTATTGGCATCCGTCGGGACGCTATATCGCATATTCCACCAATGCGACCAGACAATGTTTCTATATGGCTCAGGGAAGACTCCTCGATGTTTATGACGAGAAATCCGACCTGCAGATATATGATATCGCCGAGAACTGCCTGATAAGTGCCCCTAGCATCAAGTCGGCTGAGAACTGGGAGAATTATCCTGCTTTTTCCCCTGATGGAAAAACTCTTTATTTCTGTTCTTGCCCCGCAGTGAAGATTCCTGAAGAACGGGACCGGACACAATACGATCTCTGCAGCGTCTCCTTCGATCCGGAGACCGGAACCATCGGGAAGGAGATAGACACGCTCGTATATGCCAGTGCCATCGGCAAGAACGTGGCTTTCCCGCGGCCTTCATACGATGGCAGATACCTTATGTACACCCTTTTCGACTGTACCTGCTTCCCGATATGGCACGATGAGGCCGATCTCTGGATGTTGGATCTTCAGTCCGGTGAGACATGGCCG
>DCIQ01000046.1:672-3265 GCA_002317435.1 Bacteroidales bacterium UBA1722
CCGAAGCTGCCAACAGTGACAGGCCCGAAAGCTACCACTCCTGGAGTTCAAATTCACGTTGGATAGTATTCAGCAGCCGCCGTGATGACGGAAGATTTACGAGAGCGTACATAGCGCACGTGGATGAGAACGGTGTATGCACGAAAGCCTTCATGCTCCCCCAGAGACATCCTCTTCAGTATTATTCTGTCCACAACCGTTCATTCAACCTTCCCGAATTCATCACCGGTCCCGTCAATCTGGACAAATTGACAGCCGAAAAGACAGTCACATCCCCTGAACGGACCACTTTTTCTTTCAGATGGTCTGACTGATCCGGTCTGTTTTTTTGAAAACAAAGAAGGGCGGTCCGTATGAGCCGCCCTTCTTAATGTCACGATATACCGTAGCTGTTAGTATCCGGGATTCTGAGTGATGTTGGGATTAACCTGAATCTCTACGAACGGGAACGGGAATACTTCATTCTTTCCGGCCTTGAATCCGATACCGGGATAGAGGTCCACGCACCAGGTGGCATCCGCCTCTTCAAGATATCCTCTGTGTTTCGATTCGCTCATGGTGAACATGGCGTCGCAGAAGTTGGGATAATAGTGACCGCCATTACCAAGTTCTGTCGCAGCATCACCCCAGCGTACGAGGTCCTGGAAGCGTGTTCCGTCCAGCCAGCACTCGAGGAATTTTTCTGTCTTGACAGTGGCCATGTCACATGCCGTGACAGAAGTCTGGGAACCGGCACGTTCGTTTACGGCCTTCAGAGCTTTCAGACCTTCGCCGTCACCATCACCGACCTGAGCACAGCACTCTGCATAAAGCAGGAGAACTTCAGCATATCTCATTATGGTGAGGTTCCAGTCAGCCACGTTACCATCTGAAGCGACTCTGTCTTCCGCACGGAAGAGTCTCTTCCACATGAAGTAGCCGCAATGTCCATAGAGACCTTCTCCGTGGTTGATACCACGATTCTTGTCTGCTTCCTTGGCCTCTTTGGTGGTACAGGTCGCGTCAGACAGATATGACATGTCGTAAAGAACTTCATCATAGCTCTTTATCCATGCTTTGCGGCGGTTTGAATCATATCCGTCGTATTCCAGAATCTTGTCGACGAATTTCTTCGAAGGGTTGCACCAGCCCCAGCCGTTACCGTCGCATTCACCGGGCATGGCGGCCATTCTGGAGCTGCGCCAGTTCCAGAGAGGACGGAAGTTGGGCTGTGAACGATAATAGTTTCCAAGAGACCCTTCCCAGTTATAGGCAAGTTCGAAAACGGCTTCTGTGGAAGCCTTCCCGCCGATATGGTTCAGGTTCTTCATGTCGGCGCCATCTACGAGTTGATACTTTCCGGATTTGATTACCTCATATAAAGCCGCCTTCGCACCGCTATAGTCCTTTTTGTTGATAAGGGCCTTTCCTTTTACAGCGTAAGCGAACTCCTTGGTGATTACGAGACTCTTGGCCACGTCAGTGACACTGCTCTTTGACTGGAGGTTGGATATGGCATTGTCACATTCGTCAGCACACCACTGGAGTACTTTTTCCTGTGATTCGGAATTGTAAGGTTTTTCATCGGCTGCCATCATGTAGTCGATAATCGGAGGAGTTCCCCATCCCAATGCCAGAAGAAGATGAGCGTATGCACGAATGACGCGGGCTTCCGCTACACATCTCTTGACCTCGGAATCAGATGCCAGAGGATGTGCAGGTTCGGTTTCATAATTGCATATCAACTGGTTGCAGGCATTGATGATGTAATAGTACGCCTCATAAGTACCGGCGATGCAGCCGTTGTTCGAAGTGGCACGGAATGACTGGATCTCATTACCTGAAGCACCGTCACCCTTATTCTCACCGGCGACGAACATATCATCGGAAGCATATTCCCACATGCTGAGCAGCGGACATTCGTTCCATCCCGCATCAGTCTGCATGGAATTGGAGAACCAGCGTCCTGCCGAGTAATAGACAGAGGTCAAAGCGGATTTGGCATCGTCCACCGTCTGGTAGAACTGTGTCGCAGGGATGACACCTTTCTGGTCGATATCGAGATTTTTCTCACAGCTTGTGAAGGTCATGGCGGCCATACAAGCCAATATCAATATATAGAATCTTTTCATAATACTGTATCTGATAATTAGAATTCAAGATTTACGCCGAAGATGAAGGATTTGGATGTAGGATATGTACCCATATCTATACCGGCTGCATTTCCACCGGTGGTGGCGGTTTCAGGATCGAGACCGACGTATTTGGTGAATGTTATGAAGTTGTCAAGCGATGCATAGATGCGGAGCCTCTGGACGAAAATCTTTTCCATCCATTTCTTGGGCAGTGTATAACCCAGCTGAATCTGTTTGATCTTGAAGTAGTCACCTTTCCACATCGATGCGGAAGAACTGAATGCCACTTCATCCCAATACTTGGCTGCAGGGAACTTGGCTGTCGCCTCGTCACCGGCCTGTTTCCATGAATTGTTCCAATAGTATGCATAGGTGTTGCACTCGGGACGGTCGGAACGCCATGAGGTGGGGTAGATGGTGTTTCCGGCTACACCTGTTCCGAAGATGTTCAGGTCGATGCCTTTCCATTCGAAATTCAG
>DCIQ01000116.1:0-2120 GCA_002317435.1 Bacteroidales bacterium UBA1722
ATGCGGACAGGCGCATTGGACACTGCCGTCCATCCTTCGGGTACCGTCAGCGAAAGGGTGTAGCGGGCCTTCAGGTCAGGCTGGTCAAAGCAGGGGAAGAGAGTTCGGGCGCGGTCAGGCACCAGAAGGGTATATAGGAATTTCTCTCTCCTGTTAAGGGACTGTTCCCCGGCGGTGAAGACGATGTTCACGCTGTTGTCACCTTTCGAAAAGAATTTCCCGGGCAGGATGAGATGCCCGTTACGGATGTCGGGGGTGCAGGTGATACCGTTCACTTCCACGGAATGTACGTTTACACCCTTCATGTCCATGATTACCCGGCTCTTCTTCTCCATACGGAACCGTACGGTTTCCGTAGCTTCTACGGAAGAGTCCCTGTCGTCGGGTATGTCGAACCGCAGCGAGTACCTCAGGTCCGCCATGGCAGCCTTTCTCTCTGATGCCAGTGCGCGTGAGACACCCTCCTCCGTGAGGTCATCTGCGCAGGAAGTCATCATAACGGCCAGGCCGAGAACGGCATAGAGGAAGATTTCGTGTCTCATGTTTCCGAAGGTGTTTATGCCTTGCGGCAATTATTCCGCTATGTCGTCCCACCCGTCGGTGCGGAAGGGGCCTGCCGGGATGCCGTAGTTGTTATAGAGGTTACCTTTACACCAGTTTCTGAAGCAGTAGCGGACAGCTGCCGGCTCGGGTACCTCTTCGCTGGAGACTACTACGAGTTTACCCCAGAGGATGCGTCCGGTGGCCGGTTTGAAGACTCTGTCGCTGCCGGCTATCTCGAATCCTGTGAGGTCGGCACCCAGAGGGGCGAGACCCATCTCGTCGGCCGCGAAGGTGAGATATGCCTTTCCCTCCTTGACTTCCATTTTCTCATAGGTGGGTGCATCGGCGGCGATGGCCTTGTTTCCGTAGTCGTGGGTGAGAGCGAGGTATGCAAGGCGTTTTCCTACCAACTGTTTCTCGCAGGGATGGATGCAGAACTGTTCTCCGGTGTCACAGGTCACTGCCATACCGCTGTGAGGGATGGTCTTCAAGCTGTTGGCCTGGGCTTCGCAGAAGTATCCGCTTTCGAATTTTCTGGGATTGTCATAATTGAAAGGGGCGATCTGGACGAAGTAGAAAGGTGCTTCCGGGACGCAGAAGAGCTCGCGCATCATCTTTACATAAGCTGTCTGGAGACGGGTGTACTGCTCGTTACGTCCGCGGTTGGTTTCTCCCTGATACCATATCATCCCTTTGAATGTGAAGGGGATGAGGGGAGCTACCTGACCGTTGAAGAGCAGGCAGGGATCCTGATTCTCTATCTTTACAGGCTTCGAGCCGTCGAGGTGTCCCAGTTCCAGTTCGGGGAATTCCTTGGCGATGAGTTCTCTGGTCATCCAGGTCTCTATGGAACTGCCTCCCCACGATGTTACGAGGATGCCTACAGGTACGTCGATGGCTTTCTGGAGGGCATCAGCGAAGAAATATGCGGTGGCGCTGGTCACGGCCACATTTTCGGGGGTGTTTTCGCACCAGCTGCCTTCGGTGGTTTCGAGAACCGTCGTGGATGATTTCTGCCTGATGTTGCATATTCTGAGCTGTCTGGAAGCCTTGGCATTCGCCAGTACTTCAGCGGCACCTTTGGCCGGCTGGCTCATATATCCTTTTACGGGCATCTCCATATTCGACTGACCGGAGCAGAACCAGACTTCTCCGATGAGTACATTGTTCAGCGTGAGCGCTTCACCGTCGGAGATGGTGATGGTGTAGGGGCCTCCTGCGGCAGGAGTCTTCACACGGAGGAGCCATTTGCCGGACTTGTCGGGTCTGGCGGTATATGCCGCTCCGTCCCAGCCGGTGGTTACCGTTACTTTCTTTCCGGAGTCCGTGGTACCCCAGATAGCTGCTTCAGTCTGCTGCTGGAGGACCATATTGTCACTGATTACCGACGGGAGGGTTACCTTGGCCTGCATCCCGATGCCCGTCAGCATCAGCAGGGATGCGATGATGATTGATTTTTTCATATCCGTAATGTCTTTTACTATTATTTAACCTGCATTATTCATACTCATTCCTACTCCAAGAGCTAACTGGCAGCACCTCAGCGTGGTGCTCACTCTTCCTCTTCGAAAGTAGGG
>DCIQ01000116.1:2226-10027 GCA_002317435.1 Bacteroidales bacterium UBA1722
TTTCGCACTTGCGAAACTTGAGTACACTTTTTATCTTTTTTCCCGATATCTTCATATCCGGCATAAGATGACGTAAAAATAGTAAAAATCCGGGAGACTGAAAGTGGGTGCAATGTGCAGCACCCCTTCTCGGAAGTGTCTCTGGACTGGGGTCGTGCACATCGGAGGGGTTTACAGGGGGGGTGATGTGCAACACCCCTTCTCAGAAGGGTCTCTGGATGGGGGTCGTGCACATCGGATTATAGGGGCTGACTGATTTTCAGAACCACTTGGCGTGGTTCTCCGCCTCGAAATGCCACTTGTCCTGAGCTTTCATCACCTGCTCTATCATCTCACGCACGCATCCGTGTCCTCCGCAATGAATTGAGACATAGTCACATATGGATTTTACTTCAGGTACTGCGTCAGACGGGCAGAAGGCCAGTCCGCACATCTTCAGGATACCCATGTCGGGGATGTCGTCTCCGGCATAGGCCACTTCTTCGGCTTTCAGAGCATTGTCTTCGAGGAATTTCAGGAACGAGGGGACCTTGTCCCTGGCGTGAAGGTAGATGTTGAATTCATCTATTCCCAGGCCGAGGGCCCTTTTGGTTACGCTTTCGGAGGAGCCTCCGGTGATGATGCCCACCGGGAATCCCTTGATCTTACACATTCTCAAGCTGAAACCGTCCTTCGAGTCGAATACTCTCAGGAGGTCGCCGTCCGGTGTGGCGAGCACGCCTCCGTCCGTCAGCACACCGTCCACATCCATCGCGAAAGCGCGGATCTTCTGAAGCTTCTCTTTATACTTTATGTCTGACATATTTCATTTTTAAGTTTCGCACTTGCGAAACTTGAGTTTTATTGTTTGGTTCTGGTGATGATGTTTTCGGTGATGGTGCGGTATATGTCCGCGTGTTCCTTCATCCCGAGGGATTCCAGCAGTTCGAGATGTTTCTCTATGGTCTTCATGTCGCCACGTTTCGCAGGACCCGTGAGGGCCATCTTGGGTGACTGGAGAAATGATTTGCGGATCATTTCCAGGGTGGCGGGGAGCAGGAGGCTGTGCGCGTCACCGGCCACTTCGAATGCCAGGGAGAGGAGGTAGTTCGTGAAATTGCAGGAGAATACGGCAGCCGTGTGCATCTTCAGGCGTTTGGAGGAGTCGCAGACGTAGTACTCCGATCCCAGGGTATCGCAAACCCCTTTCAGCGCTTTCAGCGCCTTCTCGTCGCTTCCCTCCAGGAGGAACGGTACGTCCTTGAAATTCACGTTCTTCGAACGGGAGAGGGTCATTACAGGGTATAGCACTCCGCACTGGCATCCGAGTTCCTTCAGGGGGGAGAGTGCGTCCAGCGGAGTCGCTCCGGAGGTGTGGACGCATATCGGGAGGGAGTTCGTATTGCCGGAGGCAATGGCATTCTTCATGGCGAGGGAGAACGATTCTGCTACGGAGGATATGGCATCGTCGGAAACGGCTATTATCACCATGTCGGATTCGAGAAGGTCCTCGAAGGACAGGGTGGATATGGAAGGGGTGCCGGTGGGTACGGGGGTGTAATTGCCCGCCTGGGCGGCATTGTGCGCCGTGTAGGCCGAAAGGTTTGAGTTCAGGGCGCGGGTGATTTTGACTGCCTTGTCCCGGGAGCGGTTCCATACCGTCGGGATTATGTATCCTTTTTCCTGAAAGGCGATGGCCATCCGGAACGCTACGTTTCCGGCGCCGATGAATGAGATGGTGTTCATAGTTTACGCTTCAGCGCCGCCCGGGCCGAAGCCCATCGGAATGGTGCCTTTCGGGGCACTGAGAGTTATGTCCCCGTATTGGTTTTCGAATTTTTCGATATTGTCGTGAAGGGCCATGAGCAGTTTCTTGGCATTCTCGGGGGTCATTATGATCCTGCTGCAGATGTCCGGCTTGGGAAATCCCGGCAACATTCTGGCGAAATCCACTACGAATTCACTCTGTGAGTGTGTTATTATGGCCAGGTTCGAATAGGTCCCTTTGGCGATTTCCGGAGAGAGATTCAGATCCAGCTGTTTCCCTTCCTGCGTATTCTGCTGTCCCATGCTGTCTTGGTTTTTATCTTGAAAATGAAAGCATTACTCACTTGAGTTTCGCATTCGCGAAACTTAAGTTACTCAAATAACGGCCGCAAAGATACTAAAAAATCATAATTCGCGAGTGCCGAGTCATCACCAACATATGGAGAGCCGACATTCTCGGTCAGTTGAACTGAGGCGACTGACCCTTCCACGGTTTCGGAGTTGCGCAATTTTTTCATGGAAACCCAATTGCAAATTCACCTGTGCCCAGATGATTCAGTTGAGAGGACTGACCGGTCCGCATCAAGTTCTTGCGGTTATTTACCGAGTATTGTCGAAACTTTGCTAAATTTGCCGACTCGAAATTCAAACGAAATTATCATTTATGGAGCTGTCAGCTAAATATAATCCTTCTGAAGTAGAGGATAAGTGGTATTCTTACTGGCTGGAGAAGAAGTTTTTTCATTCTGAACCTGATTCCCGTGAACCTTATACTGTGGTGATTCCGCCGCCGAATGTGACAGGGGTGCTGCATATGGGTCACGTCCTGAACAATACCATAAATGACGTTCTGGTCCGCAAGGCCCGGATGGAGGGGAAGAATGCGTGCTGGATACCCGGTACCGACCACGCTTCCATCGCCACCGAGAACAAGGTGGTCGCCAAACTGAAGTCAATGGGTATCTCGAAAGAGGATCTGACCAGAGAGGAATTCCTGAAATATGCCTGGGAATGGAAGGAAGAGCACGGTGGCATAATCCTCAAGCAGCTCCGCAAGCTGGGCGCTTCCTGCGACTGGGACCGTACCCGTTTCACTATGGAGCCGGAACTTTCTGAGGCTGTGATAAATACATTCTGTCATTTCTATAAGAAGGGATGGATATACAGGGGAGTGAGGATGGTGAACTGGGATCCGGAAGGACATACCGCCGTTTCTGACGATGAAGTGATCCACCGTGACACCAAGAGCCATTTCTACCACATGCGTTATTTCATCTCGGACGGTAACGGAAAGCCTTCCGACAAGTATATAATAGTGGCCACCACCCGTCCCGAGACCATAATGGCGGATGCCGCCATCTGCGTGAATCCCAACGATGAGCGTCATCACTGGATGAAGGGCAAGAAGGTGCTCATACCGCTCATCAATAAGGAGATTCCTATCATAGAAGATGATTACGTGGAGATGGATTTCGGTACGGGATGCCTGAAGGTTACTCCCGCCCACGATGCACACGACTATGAAATAGGACTCAGGCATAATCTTCCCATCCTCGACATCATAGATGATCACGGAAAACTTACCGCCGATGCTCAGATACTCGTGGGAGAAGATCGTTTCGAGGCCCGCAAGAAGATCGTGAAGATGCTTCAGGAGGCCGGAAATATGGAGAAGATAGAGGATTACACTTCGCCAGTAGGTTACAGTGAACGTACCAATGCCGTCATCGAGCCCCGCCTGAGCGCCCAGTGGTTCCTGAAGATGAGCGAACTGGCTCCCGTGGCGCTGGACAGCGTGGAGAGCGGACTCATCAAGTTCATTCCCGACAAGTACCGCAATACATACCGTCACTGGATGGAGAATGCCCACGACTGGTGCATCAGCCGTCAGTTATGGTGGGGACAGAGGATACCTGCATACTATCTGCCTGACGGGCGTTTCGTGGTGGAAAACAGTCCGGAGAAGGCTCTCGAGGCTGCCAAAGCTCTCGATGCCTCCGTAACTGCGGAAGACCTGCATCAGGATGAAGATGTACTGGACACGTGGTTCAGCAGCTGGCTGTGGCCCATATCGGTATTCGATCCGCAGAGACCGGGACAGATGGAGCATCAGCCCAATGCGGATCTGGCATATTATTATCCTACCAATGATCTGGTGACCGGTCCCGACATCATCTTCTTCTGGGTGGCCAGAATGATTATGGCCGGAAACGAATTCATGGGGGATGTTCCCTTCAGGAACGTATATTTTACGGGTATAGTCAGGGACAAGCTGGGCCGTAAGATGAGCAAGACTCTCGGGAACAGTCCAAATCCCCTGGACCTCATAGAGAAGTATGGTGCGGATGCAGTCCGTCTGGGGATGCTGTTGTGCTCTTCCGCCGGTTCCGATATCCTGTACGACGAGAGCCAGGTGGAGCAGGGGCGTAACTTCTGCAACAAGATATGGAATGCCTACCGTCTCATAAAGGGATGGAGCAGCGACGCATCTCTCCCTCAGGGCGAAAGTTCGGCCATCGCGGTGAAGTGGTTCACTGACAAACTGAACCAGGCTGTAGAGGCAGTCTATGACCATTTCGACAAATTCCGTATCTCGGATGCATTGATGACCATATACAAACTGTTCTGGGACGATTTCTGCGCCTGGTATCTCGAAATCATCAAACCCGAATTCGGAAAACCGATGGACGGGGTGACCTATGATGCCACTGTCGGTTTCATGGATACCCTCCTGAAACTTCTCCATCCCATAATGCCGTTCATCACCGAGGAACTCTGGCAGAACATAGCAGAACGGAAAGACGGGGAGACCGTGATGAATCAGAGATTGCCGCAGGCAAAACAGTATTCATCGTCATTCATCGCTGATTTCGAACTCTGCACTTCGGCCATCGCCTCCGTCAGGAATATCAGGCAGACCAAGGGCATCTCCCCGAAAGATGCTTTGGAACTCCAGTATAAAGGGGCGTTCCCGGGGGAACTCGTTACCGTGCTGAAGAAGATGGCTAACCTCTCGTCCGTGACGGAAGTCTCCGGATTCGAGAACCCCGATTCCGGGTCGGCGTTCCTCGCCGGTACGGTCGAGATGTTCGTGCCGCTGACAGGTCTGGTGAACGTAGAAGAGGAGATTCAGAAGATGGAGGCGGAGATCAGGCACCTCGAAGGATTCCTCAAGGGAGTGAAGGCGAAACTTTCGAACGAAAAATTCGTCAGCCACGCACCTGCGGCAGTGGTGGAACTCGAAAGGAAGAAGGAGAGTGACGCCACAGTCAAACTGGAAAACCTCTGTCGGGCGGTGGCTAACTTGAAAAAATGAATTATATTCGCGTGATTTATTAAAAATATATAGAAATGCATCTTTTGTTTTTAGGCAGCATCGGTATTACCGAAATAATCGTTATCGCACTTGTGGTTCTCCTTTTCTTCGGAGGAAAGAAAATTCCTGAACTGATGAAGGGTATCGGTAAAGGGGTAAAGAGTTTCAAGGAAGGCGTCAAAGGTGTCGAAGATGAACTGAACCTCGATAAGGAAGTCAAGGAGATCAATGACAGCCTGAATGCTGAATCCGGTTCCAACCAGAAAAAATAATTGGGGGGATTCCCGGCGTGGCAGAGACTGAAATGACTTTTTGGGAGCATCTGGACGAACTCAGAAAGGTGCTTTTCCATTCTTTGTGGGCCATCATGATATTTATGGTGGCCATATTCGTATGTAAGGATTTCGTTTTCGACAGGATTATTCTGGCTCCCCTGGACAGCGATTTTGTGCTCTACAGGGCGTTTAATGCACTTCTGGGCATATTCGGCATTCCTTCTCTGGAGGATTTCAAGGTGGAGCTGGTGAACATAGACCTCGCGGCCCAGTTCTTCATTCATGTGAAAATCTCATTCTTCCTCGGACTGGTGGTGGCCGCCCCGTATATTTTTTATGAATTGTGGGGATTTCTCAGGCCTGCACTCTATCCGAATGAGAAGACTGCCGTGAAGTCGGCGTTCGGTTTCGCCGCCGTCCTGTTCTACTGCGGGGTGCTGGTGGGATATTTTCTCATATTCCCTCTTACGCTCAGATTTCTGGGTACATACCAGGTCAGCGATACTGTAGCGAATCAGATCGCCCTGCAGTCCTACATCTCGATGTTCGTCGGACTTATTTTCATTATGGGGATAGTGTTCGAGATGCCTATGCTGGCGGCTCTTCTTTCCAGACTCGGTATAATCAATAAGCAACTTCTTCAGAAATACCGCAAGCATGCCGTAATAGTTCTGTTGATTCTGGCTGCCGTAATCACTCCTTCGGGGGATGCATTCACGCTTTTCGCGGTGGGACTGCCACTTTACGGACTGTATGAAGTGTCCATCGCCGTCTGCAAATCCGCTTCTGCGGAGGAACTGGCCGATATGAAAGAGGCTGAAGAGGAGGAGAAAAGCGAAGGGGAATCCGCGAAATGATATCTGTAGATAATCTGACTGTCGCCTACGGAGGTTTTACTCTTCTTGATGAGATAAGTTTTCATATCAGCGACGGGGAACACGTGGCCCTGACTGGAAAGAACGGTGCGGGGAAGTCCACTATCCTGAAACTTATTATGGGGATAGATTCCCCTACGAAGGGGACTGTGACGAAGCCTCACGGGTTTACCATAGGGTATCTTCCTCAGATAATGGAGTATTCGAAGGAGAAGAGCGTCATAGATGAGACTATGACGGCTTTTTCCGATATGTTCTCCATGAGTGCCAGGGTGGATGAGATAAACGTGCAGCTGGCCGAGAGGACTGATTATGAATCAGCAGGATACCATAAACTGATAGAAGAGCTTAACGACCTGAACGACAGGCTTGCCCTCACTGCCACCGAGTCCCCGAGACTGGCAGCGGAGAAGACTCTTATGGGACTGGGGTTCCATCGGGACGAACTGGAGCGGAGACGCAGTACGTTCTCCCAAGGGTGGAATATGCGTGTAGAACTGGCCAAGGTGCTGCTCCACAGACCGGATATGCTGCTTCTGGACGAGCCCACCAACCATCTGGATATCGAATCCATAATGTGGCTGGAGGATTATCTTCACTCATACAGGGGGTCTCTTCTGCTTATTTCACACGACCGAAGGTTTCTGGACAGTGTCACTACCCGTACCATAGAGGTGATGCTCGGGAAGATTCACGACTATAAGGTCTCCTATACCAAATACGTGGAGCTCCGCAAGGAGAGGATGGAGCAGCAGCGTGCCGCTTATGAAAACCAGCAGAGACTCATCGAGAAGAGTGAGGAGTTTATCGAGAGGTTCCGTTATAAACCCACCAAATCGAATCAGGTCCAGTCCCGTATCAAACAGTTGGACAAACTGGAGAGGATAGAGATGGAGGAGGAGGACAATTCGACGCTGTGCGTGAAGTTCCAGCCGGCCCCGCGAAGCGGACAGGTGGTTTTTCAAGCTAAGGATTTGGATGCAGGATATGTCTCATCTTCAGGCGAAAAGAAAGTGTTGTCGAAAGCGAACATTATAGTGGAAAGAGGGGAGAAAGTGGCCTTCGTGGGACGTAATGGAGAAGGAAAATCCACTTTGATGAAAGTAATCACAGGGGAGTTGGATCCTCTGGGAGGTGAAGCCGTTCACGGATATAATGTGGCACTGGGATATTATGCGCAGAATCAGGAGGATGTCCTCAATAAGCAGGATACCGTATTCGAAACCCTCGACAGGGTGGCTGTCGGAGATATCCGCACCCGCCTCCGGGATATTCTGGGAGCCTTCCTCTTCAGAGGTAATGACATAGACAAGAAAGTGGCTGTCCTCAGCGGAGGGGAGCGTTCGCGTCTGGCTATGGCCAAACTGATACTTCAGCCGTATAATCTTCTCGCACTCGATGAGCCGACCAACCATATGGACATCCGTTCGAAGGATATCCTCAAGCAGGCTCTCCAGAAATACGATGGAACTCTGGTGATAGTATCACACGACAGAGATTTCCTCGACGGACTGGTCGACAAGGTATATGAGTTTAAGAACGGTTCCATAAAGGAATATCTCGGCGGGGTACAGGATTTTCTCGAAAAG
>DCIQ01000116.1:10102-16670 GCA_002317435.1 Bacteroidales bacterium UBA1722
ACAGGTCAAAAAAGAGAAGCCTGCAGCGGTGTCCGTATCTTCCGAGCCCAAGCTTTCCTTCCAGGAACAGAAGGAACTCCGCAGGAAACAGAAGCTGGTGGAATCCTGTGAGAAGAAGATTACTGCTCTGGAGAATCAGATGAAAGAAATAGAAACCCATCTGGCTGCTCCGGGACCGGATGATGACATAGATACCCTCACCAGACAATATCTGGAATTGAAAAGAGAGCTGGACAGGAAGATGGAAGAGTGGATGGAGATGGGAGGCGAGTGACATGAATGACTTGAATGATTACTTAATATCAAGATATGGAAGAATCTGAAATAAAGATGAATTACCTGTATGGCATGCATCCGGTTACGGAAGCGGTTCTGGCGGGAAAACAGATTGAGAAGGTCGTGTTCAAACAAGGACTTGAAGGACCTCAGTTCCGGGAACTGCTCGACCTGCTTCAGAGAAAAGGTATAGCAGTGCAGTTCGTTCCCGCCGAGAGAATGGACCGCATCAGCAAGGGACGGCATCAGGGAGTGGTGGCATATCTTTCCAAAATAGATTATATGCCCCTCGAAGAGATGGTGGAACAGGCTTTCGCGAAACGTTCCGCACCATTGTTCATAATGCTCGACGGAGTCAGTGACGTGAGAAACTTCGGAGCCATCGCCAGGACATCCGAATGTGCCGGTGCCGACGGTATAATTCTGCCTGCCAAAGGGGGGGCCGCCATAAATGCGGATGCGATAAAGGCATCGGCAGGTGCTCTTCTGCGGGTCAACGTCCATAAGGCCCAGAATCTGCGCATCCCCATATTCTATCTGAAGGAGAGGGGATTCCAGATATTGGCTGCTACCGAAAAGGCGTCGGGATATATATACGATGTGGATTTCACCAAGCCTACGGCCATCATAATGGGTTCCGAAGGCAAGGGGATTTCATCGTCTTCGCTGGCTCTCTCTGACGTTCAGGCCAAGATACCTATGGTCGGGGAGATAGGTTCACTGAATGTATCGGTGGCCACTTCCATCGTGCTGTACGAAGCTGTCAGGCAGAGAAAATGAATTTTTGAGTGAGTTTTATCCGTCGGGGGTGCAACAATTCTTGCACCCCTTCGTTTTATCTATGGAAAATGAAAGACAGATGACCCGACAGGAGATAGTGATATTCTATGACGCTCATAAGAAGAGGCTGTTCAATATGTCCCTCAGGATAACCGGAGACAGGATGGATGCCGAGGAGATCGTTCACGATACCATTATCAAATTCCTGAAAGTGTCTGACAGGGGGATGTCGGAGGAGCAGGTTGATGCCTGGCTTGCGAAAACCTGCATACGTGCATCGATAGATGCAGTAAGAAAGCGGAGGGTATCTGGAGAGTTTCTGGAGAGTTATGAATATGATGTAAGGGAAGACTCTTCTGAAATCTCGGAATCCGCCGTGGCATGGAATCAGTTGAAAGAAGAAGATACCCCTTCAGTGCTGGTGAATAAGATTCAGAAGGCCCTTTCGACACTTTCTGACGGATACAGGGTAGTACTGTCGATGATTCTGTTCGAGGGGTTTGACTATTCAGAGACGGCTCAGGTGCTTGGTGTGAAGGAAGTCACCGTACGTTCCCAGTACCTCCGCGGGAGACTTAAACTGATAGATGAATTGAAGAATACAAATGTCACTGATTTAAATAAATAGCGATATGGACGATTTAAGGCTTTACATATCCGGGAATAAAGATCTGCTCGAAGAAGAGTCTCTTCCCCGAGGGGATGCGGAGCGTTTTCTGGCCAGATTGACGGAAGCGGATGAAGGTTCCGGAAGCAGGAAAATCCATTTTCATGCTTCAGTTCACAGGCGCAGTATTCCGGTATGGCGTATGCTCGCGGTGCCTGCAGCTGCGGTGATACTGGTGGTGTTCTCAATGAGGATATTTACTGAGACACTGTCCGAAGAAGATTCACTCGGGAAGATATACAGTTCGTACCGGGTACAGCTTATGGAACTTTCGTCAGAAATAGTGGCTCTTTCTGAAAGTGATGAGGATGCCTGTATGTACTCGGTGGTGATAGACGGTATCGATTTCGAAGCCATTCCGATGTCTGAGATTCTTCCTTCCGAACTGACCGAAAGAGAAAAGGCAGAGATAATGGAGCGTTATTATTCGGCCAAACTGGATGGAATCAAGAGACTGAGGAATATTCTGGCAGAAGCTAAGCAGTAATATAAATAATAAATATAAATTAAACAAAATCAGATTATTATGCGTAAAATTATCGTATTGGCAGCAGCGGCTTTCATCTCGTTGACTTCTTTCGCCGGAGAGGTGGTAAAGCATCATCAGTTCTCTTCGGGTGCACATGGACTGAGCGTCTCCAGTTTCTATACGGTGAACCTGAAGAAGGGACCGGCCGCCGTATCCACCACGGCTTCTTCGGAGATAGCGGAGTATGTTACGGTGAAGGTGGAGCACGGAATCATCAAGGTGGGCCTCGACCAGGAGAAGATGCCGAGAGAACTTAAAAGAAACACGTCGAAATGGACTCTGCGGGCGGATGTCACTGTTCCGAAACTGGAATATCTCGGTCTTTCGGGAGCAGTGAAGGTGCTCGCATCGGATACTTTCACGGTGAAAGATATGGATGTCCGTATCAGCGGTGCATCGTCTGTGTCAGGACTTTCCCTTTCGGGTGCGAAGGCTGACTTCGACCTCTCGGGCGCTTCTTCGGTTGAGTTTTCCTTCGATATGAAAGAAGTGGACATAGAGGCTTCAGGTGCGTCCAAAGTCAGTATGGAGGGTAATGCGGCGGATCTTTCGCTGGACTGCTCCGGAGCCAGCCGTATGGATGTGAAAGGCAGTTTCGGTGAAGTGGATGCCGAATGTTCCGGTGCATCGAAGGTGAATATGTCAGGGAAGGCCCAGAGTGCTGAATTCGAATGCTCCGGAGCTTCTTCCATAAACGGTATTGATTTGGAAACTGATATAGCTGACGTGGATGCCAGCGGAGCTTCATCCATCTCTGCCAACGTATGCCGGAAAATTACCATAGAACTTTCCGGTTCCTCCAGTTTAGAATACAAGGCTACCCCCTCTGCAGTGACGGTAATCGAGTCAGTGGGTAAGGGAAGCTTAGTAAAAAAGAGATAATGTTCGTCCTGGATACGCATGTCGATACACCTTCCGTGCTTTTGGAAGGTATCGATATCGGGAAAAAACAGAAATACGGCCATGTCGACTTCCCCAGAATGAAAGAGGGGGGAGTCGATGGGGCTTTTTTCGCCATCTATATACCCAAAGAGCTGGATCAGCCCAGGGCCGCGGAACACGCTGTCAGACTCATATCGGAAGTGTATGACGCAGTGGATCGGAACAGCGGGCAGGCTGCTCTGGCACGTTCTGCATCGGATGCTTATGAAAACCAGTCCAAAGGTCTGGTTTCAGTGTTCATGGGGATGGAGAACGGAACTCCGATAGGGGATGATTTGAAGCTGCTCCGTTTCTTTCACAGGATGGGTGTCAGGTATCTGACATTATGCCACAATGCCGACAACCTGATATGCGATTCGGCGGCCTCGACATCTCCGAGATGGGGAGGACTCTCCCCGTTCGGGCGGGAAGTGGTCGGAGAGATGAATCGCCTGGGGATGCTTGTGGACTTGTCCCATGCTTCTGACCGGACTTTCTATGACGTACTCGAAGTGTCTGAGCGACCTGTAGTCGCCACACACTCGTGCTGCCGCTCCATCTGCCGCCATCGGAGAAATCTGTCGGACCGGATGATAAAGGATATGGCTTCCTGCGGCGGGGTGATTCAGGTCAATTTCTATCCATATTTCCTCTTGGATGACTGGGCTGCACCGGAACTGGATGCCCTCATCGCGGAATATGAAAAGTGGCAGGGAGCATACCGTCACGATTTGAAGGATGAAGTGGCTCTGGAGAAGTATCGGATGATATCGGATGAGCTGAAAGACTACCCTTCGGTATCGTACAGGAAAATCGCCGACCACGTGGATCACATAGTTTCGCTGGTGGGACCGGAACACGTGGGACTGGGTTCCGATTTCGACGGAATAGAAATAGCACCCGAAGGTATGCGTGACATTTCGCAGTTCCACCTGATTCTACAGGAGTTGGAAAGCCGCGGATACGGTTCTTCCGATCTGGAGAAGATAGCGGGAGCCAACTTCCTGAATTTATTGAAATAGGGTAGTGTTATAAATTAATTCTCAACATATTGAGAGCGGAAGAAGAGAATCTGTCGATATTCACGCTCCTGTTTGACGAGAACCTGAACATCTGCGAGGAGACGGTTATATGGCCGTCTCTTTCTTTTCTGGCCACAGCGACCCAAACCGTCCCTGCCGGTTTCTCCGGTGTCCCTCCGTCCGGTCCGGCTATCCCGGTGGTGGCAAGCCCGTAATCGGTATCAAGTGCTTTCAGGACGCCCGTCGCCATGGCTTCGGCGCATTCGCTGCTGACAGCTCCCTTCGTCTCCAGAATCTCCTCCGGAACGCCGAGAATGCTCCGTTTCACGCTGTTGTCGTAGGAGGTGACCGAACCCATGAAGCATTTCGATACCCCGCGGATCTGTGTGAAGAGGGAGGCGATTCTGCCCCCGGTACAGGACTCTGCCACGGAGAGTGTATTGCCTCCGGCAATAAGTTTGCGCACTATCACGTCCTGGAGGGTGTCTTCCCCTTCTCCATAGACGGCCTCTCCGAGGATGGGGAGAACTTTGCTGAATTCTTCGTCGATGCGGCGTTTTCCCTCTTCCGCATCCACACCGTAGATGGAGAGACGCAGGCGTACTCCGGTAATGGAGTTGGGAAGGTACGCCAGATGTATGTCTTCGGGCAGGTTTTCTTCCCAGAGTTCGATTTTCTTGGCCAGCGTGGATTCGGGGATACCGAAGGTCACTATGGTCTTATGATATATCGAGCGGAGATTGAAGTGGGAGCATATATCTTTCTGAATATCCGGCAGTAATCCAAGTGCTTCGAATGGTACTCCCGGGGCTGAATAGAGGACTGGGCTGTGCCGGTATGCCGTCTCGTGGAAACGGAATACCATACAGGGGGCGGTCCCCAGCCGGTTCACTATGACTTCGGCTCCTTCCGGGATGTCCGCCTGGGCATAGTTGGTGTCGAACAGTTCGATGCCTCTGCTGGTGAGGACTTTTTTCACTATTTCCCATTGGCCTTCGTGGTGATAGTATCCACGGCTGCCGAAAAGTTCCCCAAGGGCCTTTTTGGTGATGTCATCTTTCGTGGGACCCAGTCCTCCCGTGACGATTACTATATCAAATTCTTTCAGGAGTGCATCGATGGAGGACTTTATGTCGGAGTTGTCGTCGGAGACGGAACACATCCGTGCTACTTTTACTCCGATGGAGTTCAGCATCCTGGCGATATGGGATGAGTTGGTATCGACGATCTGACCTATCAGGATTTCATCCCCGATGGTACAAATGGCGGCTTGAATCATAATTATTTAATTATGCGTTATTTACAAGATATTTGAGAATTTTTTTCACATATCCCGGACCATTGTAGATATATCCGGTATAAATCTGTATCAGTGAAGCTCCTGCATCCAGCATCGCCTTTGCCTGCTCGGGAGTCATTATTCCGCCGACTCCTATGATGGGGAGGATACCTTTGGTATATTCGTGGATATGGCGGATGGTTTCGAGACTCTTTTCGTACAGGGGAGCTCCGGAAAGCCCTCCGTTACCGATGGCAGCCAGTTTCTCGGGGTCAGTGGTCAGACCGTCACGGCTGCGGGTGGTATTGGTGGCGACTACACCGTCGATACCGGAAATCAGCATAAGATCAAGGAGGCTGTCGAGATGCTCCCTGCTGATATCCGGAGATATCTTCATCAGGATGGGCCGGTAATCATCGAAATAGCGTCTGAGGGCCAGCAGCCTGTCTATTATGTCAGCGGTGGCTTCCAGATTCTGGAGATCCGTCAGATCCTTTACGTTGGGACAGGATACGTTTACGACGAAATAGTCGACGTAATCATAGAGGAGGGAGAATGCCTTCTCATAATCCTTTCCGGCATCTTCGTTCGGAGTTTTGGTATTCTTGGCTATGTTTCCGCCCACTATCAGTTTCGGAGGGTTCTTCTGAAGTCGTCCTACGGTGTATTTGACCCCGTTGTTGTTTATACCCATCCTGTTGATGACAGCATCGTCTTCCACCAGACGGAATATCCGCGGTCTGGGATTTCCCGGCTGTGGCTCCGGAGTTACCGACCCTATCTCCACGAATCCGAATCCGAAATTGTTCAGTACGTTGTAATAGTCTCCGTTCTTGTCGAAACCTGCGGCGAATCCCACAGGATTTTTGAATTTGAGCCCGAAAACTTCACGTTCCAGAGAAGGGTGGCTGTAAGTATAGATCCACTGGAGAAGATTCGGCATCAGAGGCAGATGAGCAAGTATCGAAAGAAGTCTTACTGTGATATGATGGGCTCTCTCAGGGGATAAGGAGAAGAGCATTTTTTTTACCAGTTCGTACATTTCGCCTGTTTTCCTGCAAAGATATGGAAAATAACGGGCTGTTGTCAGTTGG
>DCIQ01000116.1:16764-19997 GCA_002317435.1 Bacteroidales bacterium UBA1722
CGTCCGGCGGCAGGTATGTCTCCGGATGTCCCGACAGAAGATTCGGGCCGTATGGCAGAGTTTTCTGCGGAGAGGGGAGCATTGGTGATATCCGATGAAGTGGAAACCGATTGGTTAAATAGGTTTATTTCCTCATTATTATTTTGAAAATCAGTTTTTTGTGCTTTTTTATCTACACTAAGACTTTTACTGTTCTCTTCGGTATATCCCTTAACAGGTCTCCCATTACCTGTTATAAGCCACTCTGCACTGATATCCGGAAACTTGTAGAGTACTTTCTGGAGGAAATCGAAGCTGGGTTTGTTTCGTCCGGAGAGCAGATGTGATATTCCGCCCCTCTGTATGCCTAAAGTATCTGCGAGCTGGGAAGGAGAGAGGTGTTCTATCTCAAGCAAGGTTTGTAAACGCTTATTCATATTTGTAAATCATTGGCGATACAAATGTAAGTATTATTTTGTTTACATATGTATAATGTATGGTATTTACAGATGTAAAACGACGGCACACGGTATCGGAACATACCTGTGCAAAAATATGGATAAATGATAATAAATAATTGATATTCCATTAGATGTAAATAATAATATCGTATAATCGGGTCCATTTGAGGCGGTTTCTGCGCAATTCGGGCACACGCACCGATTCCCGGATGCGGATAATGATATATAAATGCTTGATAATCCGAATGATATATCACTAATTTACATAGTATAATCATATCTTATACCTTTTGTTGTCCCCGTTTGTGGAATTCCGTAAATGGCAGGCGTGAATGATTACAAATAAATACCAATAAGGTATATATTGTAATCATAATTCGGATTTACAAATGTAAATTACGGGATGTGGTACATTTTAGCCATAAAATCTTATCTTTGCATTCGGAAGGACATTTGCTTTAACTGAAGGAGAAAATAGTTCAATCATTTATGGGACGTAATTCATGGGATTACTCCGGAAAATTGGAGAAATATGTTACAGCCGGTAATAAGGATACAGGACTATACCTATGACTTGCCTTCTGACCGGATAGCCAGATATCCGTTGGAACAGAGAGATTCCTCCAAGCTCCTTGTATATAAGGAAGGGACGGTTTCTCATTCTGTCTTTTCCTCTCTTTGCGGTTTTCTTCCGTCCGCTTCCCTCATGGTCTTCAATGACACCAAGGTGGTGCCGGCCAGGATGCTTTTCAGAAAGGATTCCGGAGCCGTGATAGAGGTATTCTGTCTGGAACCTCATCTTCCTGAGGATTATGCCGTCTCGTTCGCCTCCAGAGAGCATTGCAGCTGGAAAGCCATAATAGGTAATGCCAGAAAATGGAAATCGGGAACCATAAATCTGTTGGTACCTGACGGGGCGGATGCCTGGATATCGGCTCTGAATCTCCGTGCCGCCATGCTGGAGAGGGTGGATAACAGTTATTTGGTCGAATTCCGCTGGGATGGAGGTGTTCCGTTCTCCGAAGTGATGGAAAAGTGCGGCAACATCCCTATTCCTCCATATCTGAATCGTGAAGCGGAAAGTATAGATAAGGAGCGATATCAGACACTTTATGCCCGATATCGCGGTTCTGTGGCGGCTCCTACCGCCGGGCTGCATTTTACCGATGCCGTGCTGAACTCCATCGACAGGGCGGGAATCCTCCGTGAAGAGGTCTGCCTCCACGTGGGAGCAGGCACTTTTCTTCCGGTGAAGAGTGAATTGATATCGGGGCATATAATGCATTCCGAGCCTTTTTCGGTCTCTTCCGCGTTCCTCAGGAGATTATATGACTCGGCCGGAGAGAAGCCCGTGATTGCCGTAGGCACCACCTCCGTACGTACGTTGGAATCCCTCTATTTCCTCGGGGTGCACATTCTGGAAAATGCCGGGAAGCCCGGATTCAATTATACGGAGGCATCCTTCATATCTCAGTGGGAGCCTTATCAGAGGGAATACGGGTACTCGCTCAGGGAGGTGACGGGTGCCGTTCTGGAATATATGTCAGACAACGGCCTGGACAGGCTTCATGCCCGTACCCAGATTATTATAGTCCCCGGATACCGTTTCAGGGTGGTGGATGCGATGGTTACCAATTTCCACCAGCCTCAGAGCACCCTTCTGCTGCTTATCGCGGCATTCATCGGTGAAGACTGGCGTAAAGTATATGGGTATGCCCTGGAAAACGGGTTCCGGTTCCTCAGTTACGGAGACAGTTCCCTGCTGTTCAGGAAGAATTGATAATCAGAAACTACTAAAACCTACTAAATGGAATATATAGACAGCAAATATGATGGCATTCGGCCGTTCTTCGATTCGGAGACGGTGGAAGCGGCGCATCGGATAGCCGGATCGCCCGAACTGGGCCGTCTGGTGGGGATTCTATGTCCCGAAATACAGTCGGAACAGGTCCGACAGGCTTTTGACAGCGTTACAGGAATAGATGATCTTCAGTCGAGGCTGATGATGCGTTTCGTGGATTTCGTATTGGAGAAAACTTCTGACGGGGTCACCTGCTCCGGACTTGAGAACGTATCGGACGGAAAGACTCATCTTCTCCTCTCGGGACATCGGGACATAATACTCGATCCCGGTATCATGGAATATATTTTCCATAAGCACGGCATTCCCTGGGCGGAGATAGCTGTGGGGGATAATCTGCTCTCCAAGCCGTTCGTAGAGGATATGATGAGGTCCAACAGGATGATCAAGGTCGTCCGTACCGGGAGCAACAGGGAGAAATATATGGCCTCGACTCTGCTGTCAGAGTATATCCGTGATACGGTATCGGGGGGGAGGAGGTCCGTCTGGATAGCGCACAGAAGCGGGCGTACGAAAGACGGGAACGATACTACCGGGAAGGGAGTACTGAAGATGCTGCATATGAGCTGTCCTAAGGATTTCGAGAAATGTTATACTGAACTGAATATAATCCCACTTTCAGTGTCGTATGAGTTCGATTCGTGTGATTTCATGAAAGCCAGAGAGTTATATCTTACCAGAAGGGGTCCGTATGTAAAGGCTCCGGGGGAGGATGACGAAAGTATGCTCTGCGGTATCCGTCAGAAAAAGGGGAGAATCCATTTCCATTTCTCTGAAGAGCTTGATCCTGAGAAGGTACGTTACTGTGCTTCTCTGGAGCAGAATGACAGATATGCCGCCCTGGCCGCAGCCATCACTTCGTCCATACGTGCCGGGTTCAAGGTGTGGCCGAACAATTATATCGCATACGATATCCTCTCCGGAAAGGAGGA
>DCIQ01000065.1:0-1252 GCA_002317435.1 Bacteroidales bacterium UBA1722
TCGAAGGTTTGTCAGCCGTAACGGTCAGCACTTTCCCGCTCGGCAGAGTTATCTCCGCCTTTTCGAAGAGAGGGGTGGTCAGGGTGAACTGCATGGTCCCGGGGCACACTTCATAGAGGCCCAGGGCGGAGAGCACGTACCATGCGGACATCTGCCCGCAGTCTTCATTTCCGCAGATACCGTCGGGACGGTCGCTGTACATCTCCCGGCGGATACGGTTCACCCATTCCTGTGTCTTCCAGGGCTGGCCGACATAATTATAAATATACGCCATGTGGTGGCTGGGCTCGTTACCGTGGGCGTACTGCCCTATCAGGCCCGTAATGTCGCTTCTGAATCCGTCCACGCCGTCAGTGGCGGCGAAACATTCGTCAACCGCCCGGGCGAGACTGTCCCGCCCGCCGAGCAGGTACGAGAATCCGGCAAAGTCCTGCGGCACGAAAAAGCGGTATTGCCACGCAGTGGCTTCAGTATATTCACGGGCGGGACTCAACTTGTTGAAAGGCTCGATGAAAGTCCCGTCATCATTCTTCCCGCGGAAGAACCCGGTGCTCCCGTCGAAAACGTTCATGTAGTTCCGGGCCCTCCCGTAATACTCGGCGGCAATCTCCTCCAGCCCCACCATCTTCGCGAAATATCCTATACACCAGTCATCGTATGCATATTCCAGCATGGTGGAGACCGACTCGGCCTTCCTGTTGGCTGGGATATACCCCAGGGACGTATAATAGTCCGACCCGTTCGGATTCCTGTTCGAGGACTCGATCATGGCCTTCAGGGCATACGGAACATCCAGTTCCGGCACCAATCCCTTGGCGAAAGCGTCCACGATGAAAGGGATGCTGTGATAGCCTATCATACAACGCGTTTCCCCCGATGCCAGAGGCCATATCGGAAGTTCGCCCGTGGCCTGGTACATATCCAGACAGCTGAACACCACGTCGTGCAGCACATCGGGATACACCATCGAAGCGAGGGGAAGCCAGGCACGGAACACATCCCACAGAGACAGGGTGGAATAGAATGCCTTTCCGAAACCTTGTTTCGACACCTTGCCGTCCTGCCTGCGGAACAGGCCGCTGCAGTCAGATGTCCGGTTGGGGACTATGGACGTGTGATACATGGCGGTATAGAAGGTCCTCAGGTCAGATTCCTTCCCTCCCGATACCTTTATGGCCGAAAGATGTTCATTCCACCTCGAACGGGCATCCGCGCGGACCGCATCGAAATCAAAAGGCGCCGCTGACGTTTC
>DCIQ01000065.1:1342-1732 GCA_002317435.1 Bacteroidales bacterium UBA1722
CCGAAGGACAATATGGCCTGACGGTTATCGGAGACAGCCTCTTCGGGCGAATCCACGAACTTGTGGTCATCCACCCAGCGGACGGACTTTATCGCCTTCGAGAAGCGGGCCACGAAATATACGTACTGGTCGGGAGTCCACGCCGTGGTCCTCCTCATCCCGCGTATCTCATAGGAATCCGTCTGACTGAATTCCACTTCGTGTATGGTCTCCTGCGTAATGCCGTGATGAAGGTCGATTATGATATCGTGCGGGGCATCCTTCGCCCAGGTATATCTGTGCCATCCCGTATGCGTCGTGGCCGTCATCTCCGCCAGTATCCTGTCCTTGTGGAAATAAACTTTATAATAACCCGGCACGGCCTCCTCGTCCTTATGACGGTAGGGGAGA
>DCIQ01000065.1:1743-8882 GCA_002317435.1 Bacteroidales bacterium UBA1722
AATCGAAGATGTCCCCCTCCTTCGAGAGGTCCACATCCTTCGAAGTGGGATGGAAAAGCACGTCCGCCAGATCGGCACACCCCGTACCGCTCAGATGGGTATGCGAGAAACCGATGATCTCCTTCCGGTCGTAATGATAGCCGGAACAGGCGTCCCAGACGTCACGGTAATTGTCAGGGCTCAGCTGGACAGCGCCGAAAGGCATCGTGGCACCGGGATAAGTATGTCCGTGAAAAGCGGTCCCGATGAAAGGATCCACGTAATCCACGGGGTCCTTCACTTCCCTATTGCCGCAGGCACCCAGGAAAAGGACAGCCAAGAAAACATAACAGAATTTCATTTTGACTCAATATCTATATCTTACAAAGATACTTCCAATTAATGGAACCTGCCAAATCTTAGCGCAAAATATTCATCGGAATGCGAAGGAGATCATCTCCTGCGCACGAGATACCTCTGCAGCACGAAAACGTCGAAAAGCGAAGAAAGGAGAACTCCGACGGCGATGCCGAAACTTATCTCCACGGCCGCCGCGAAATTATCCACGAACTGGGCCCGCGAATGCCGGACCAGGGCGATCATCGAAAAATAGAGGTTGCGTCCCGGCACCAGAGGGAAAAGGGTGGGTATCAGGAATACCGTGGACGGAGCCTTACGGCAATATGCGCAGACCATACAGTAAACCCCGCCGGCGAAAGCGGCCGCTATGTTGCTCAGCAGAGCGTGCCCGTCCGTCAGAGTGAGGAGGAGCATCAGAATGAACGTGGTGACACCTCCGCCGAGGAAAGTGTACAACAGGTGACGCCCCTTCACATGGTAGATTACGGCGAAGGCGAAAGTGCCCACCATACCGGCCGCCGTGGCCAACAATATCTCCTTCATAACGTCCACCTCCCGAAACAAAGCATCGACAGACTCAGTCCCATCACTATCATGAGGGTAAGCAGCAGAGCGTGCACCAGTTTGGCCGATCCCGCCAGCACGTCGGCCTTCACGAAATCGTGCATGGCATTCCCGAATTTCAGTCCCGGAATCAGAAGCATCAGCACCCCTATGCAGATGAGGTCTATATCATCGCCCACCCCCAGTTCCAGAACCGCATTTCCGATAATTCCGCCCGTGAAAGCCTCGAGAATGGTATGAATAAGCTGGTTTCCTCTCTTCAGACCGTGCATCTCCATATACATCACCGGCACCGCGGCGACAGCCGCCGCCAGACCGTCACCGGGACTCCCGCCGAAGAAAATACAGAAAGCGGATGAGCCGAGGATGGCAGCGATATAATAGAGCAGAGGCTTATGGGGCACCAGATGGTTCGCTTCCTTCACCAGCCTGTCCGCATCATCGAAACTTATGGCTCCCCTGCACAGCCGGCGAGATATGTCGTTCAGCTCTTCCAGACGGGCCAGATTATTGCCGTTGGAGTGGATGCGCCGCATCTGGAAAGCATACTGACCGTCACTCATCCGGACAGACACCTGCAGAAGGGACGCTATGCAGAACACCTCTATATGCTCCACGCCGCTCCTGCGGCAGATGCGGGTGACGGCATCTTCCACGCGGGTCACGTCAGCACCATAAATAAGCATATGTTCACCTATATCCAGCGCTATGCGGAGCATGGTGTCGGTATCGGGATATTGTGACTCTGAAATCATAACGGGCGCGAATATATGAAAAGTTTCTTATCTTTGCGCCCCGTAAACAAACATACAAGAATATGCTGACTCTGAAACTTTTGAGAGAAAATCCCGACTTCGTCATCGAGCGCCTCTCAGTGAAGAATTTCGATGCCAAGGACATCGTGAACGGAATATTGGAACAGGACCGTCTCCGTCGCCAGTACCAGACAGAACTGGACGGCTGTCTGGCCATGCAGAAAGCGAAAGCCAAACAAATCGGAGCCCTGATGCAGAGCGGAAAGAAAGAAGAGGCCGAGACAGCCAAATCAGAAGTCGCAGCATTGAAATCCCGTTCCGCCGAACTGACCGCCCTGATGGAGGAAAGCGAAAAGAAACAGAATGACCTTCTGGTACTGCTGCCCAACACACCCGTGGCCATCGTCCCGAGAGGAAAGGGCGCCGAAGACAATCTCATAGTGAAAATAAGCGAGAGCATCCCCGCACTTCCCGAAGATGCGCTTCCCCACTGGGAACTCGCCAAGAAATACGACATAATAGATTTCGACCTCGGAGTGAAACTTACCGGAGCCGGCTTCCCCGTCTATAAAGGCAAGGGGGCACGCCTCCAGAGAGCCCTCATCGGCTATTTCCTGGATTTCAATACGAAAGCAGGCTATCTCGAGATAGAACCTCCCATCATGGTCAATGCCGATTCCGGATTCGGAACAGGACAGCTCCCCGACAAGGAAGCCCAGATGTATTGTGCCACCCTCGACAACTTCTATATGGTCCCCACCGCTGAAGTTCCTGTCACCAACATCTACCGCGACGTGATTCTCCAGCCTTCGGACTTCCCCGTGAAGATGACGGCCTATACCCCCTGTTTCCGTCGCGAAGCCGGTTCCTACGGAAAGGATGTACGCGGTCTGAACCGTCTCCATCAGTTTGACAAGGTGGAATGCGTATACCTCTCACTTCCCGAGAAATCCGCCGACGCCCTCGATGAAATGGTAGCCCACGTGGAACGCCTCGTGCAGTCTCTCGGCCTTCCCTACAGAATCCTCCGTCTCTGCGGCGGTGACATGAGTTTCACATCGGCCATCACATACGATTTCGAAGTTTACTCCGAAGCACAGAAGAGATGGCTGGAAGTAAGTTCCGTGTCGAACTTCGAATCATTCCAGGCGAACCGACTGAAACTGAGATATAAAGGAGAGGACGGAAAAGTACAGCTGGCTCATACGCTGAACGGAAGTTCTCTCGCGCTGCCCCGCATAGTGGCCGCCCTGCTGGAGAACAACCAGACCCCCGACGGCATCATAATCCCCGAAGTCCTGCGTCCTTATACAGGATTCGACAGGATCGACTGATATGCCCGCACATAAGCAACGGATAATAATGGGAATAGACCCCGGCACCCAGATAATGGGCTACGGGGTCATTCTCGTTGATAACCGTTCCGTGCATTATGTGGATATGGGGGTCATCGACCTGAGAAAGGAAAAGGACCATTTCGCGAAACTGAAAATGATCACCACACGTGTCAGTGAACTGATTGACACCTATCACCCCACAGATCTGGCGGTGGAATCCCCCTTCTACGGACACAACGCCCAGGTGATCCTGAAACTGGGCAGAGCTCAGGGCGCAGCCATATCCGCCGCCCTGATGCGGGACATCCCCGTATTCGAATATGCACCGAGAAAAGCGAAAATGGCCATTACCGGACAGGGTGCGGCATCCAAGGAACAGGTCTGCCTCATTCTGGAGCGCACTCTGAAAGTAACCTTCTCCTCAGATTATCTTGACGCCTCGGACGCCCTGGCCATAGCGATGTGCCATTTCTACCAGCTGACATCCCCTCTGGCGGACATAGGCGCTTCAAGTTCCTGGGAGAAATTCATCCAGGAGCACCCCGGAAGGGTTTCGGAGAGTATGAATCCGGAGAAGAAAAAGACATCCAAGTAACAGCAAGAATCAGGCTAAATAATATGAACACAATGAGACTCAGACTTTTATCAGCAGCCATAACCATGGTTTCCTGCCTCACGGCCGCGGCACAGTCATCAGAATGGAATGTTCAATACGTGAAACAACGGGATTATGGCTCCCCTTCTGCATTTAATCCACGCAAGATTGACATTCCGGATATTGACGGCTACGTCACTCTCAAGGTGGATCTCCACATGCATACCGTATACAGCGACGGCGATGTCTCTCCGCGCCAGCGGGTCCAGGAGGCATTCGTTCAGGGATTGGATGCGATAGCCATCACAGATCACCAGCCGGCTTTCGGCAAGCCTGAAGACTGGGACTACGACCAGACCTATCCTCTGGCCCTCAAAGAAGCCCAGACCCGGGACATCCTTCTCATCAAGGGGATGGAAGTGTCTCACAATCAGACTGACATAGGTCACCTGAACATACTCTTCATCAAAGACTGCAATGCATATAAGATACCCATGACTTTCGGGCAGAAAGAGGCTCATGAAGCCCTTGTCCAGGCACAAGCTGAAGGAGCATGGGTGACCGGAAATCATCCCGGATGGCCGGATGAGAACAGCGAACTCAGCCAATTCTGGATCGATGAGATAGAGGCGGGACGCATTCAGGGCATGGAAGTGTTCAATGCCTATGAGTTCTACCCCCGCACCATCGACCATATCCGAAAATACGGTCTGGCCTTCATCGGAGCTTCCGACCAGCACCGTGCCATGGACTTCGATTATGACATCCCGAAAGTCATGCGCCCCATGACTTTCGTGTTCGCTGAAGAGCGAAGCATCGAGGCCATCCATGAAGCGCTGAAAGAGCGTCGCAGCGTAGCATATGCCAATAATCTGCTCGCCGGAGAGTCAAAGTGGCTGTTCAAACTGTTCAAGTCATCCCTCAAGATAGAGAAGATCGAAGATCGTGGGACAAATCTCCGTGTACGCATCTTCAACCAGTCTGACATCGACTATTTCTTGGATTGCGGCCTGCCATCGAAGCAAATCCGTATTCCTGCGCACCGATACTTTGACGAGGAACGTCCGAAGATCGACATGGACCTGCAATACAGAGTGACCAACATGTTCATCAGTTCCACCGAATGCCTTGCCATCCCCATGTCCATGCTCTTTATCAAGCAGAGCGATATCGACATGCCCGCTCTGGACAGCAGGAACATATCATGCGATAATGGAAAGGTACTCATCCCCCTCATCTGCGAGAAAGGGGACACCTACTTCACCACGGACGGAAGCGAGCCCGCCCCTGACAACGGCATCCTCTATTCCGCCCCGATATCTCTTGAAAGAACCTGTACCGTCAAGGCGCGCACCTTTGACGGGGACAAGAGCAGTTTTATCTTCGAGTATCCTCTCACTTACCTGACTTCCACCAAAGTCAAGGTAAGGAAGAATGGTCTGAACTATTCATTTTTCTCGAATCCGGCAGAGAAGAGCATAACCAGCGTGACCAATCTCACTCCCGAAAATTTCAGATATTCCGGTGTCACTTCCGTTCCCTCTCTGCAGAAACATGAGGAAAAGGACTGGTACGGATACATATTCGAAGGATGGATCAACGCACCCGTATCCGGTGTGTATAACTTCAGGTTGGATACAGATGACGGATCGCAGCTCATCATCGACGATAATATGATCATCGATAACGATTATAATAAGGGAAACGTCATCACTACCGGATATGTATATCTCGAGGAAGGCATGCACAAGTTCCGTATGCCATATTTCGAGGGTCATTATAACGAGAAGGTCGAACTGGACTGGCTAATCCCCGGTGCCTCCTCCTTCACCACGATACCGGCAGAAGCCTTTTTCCCAATCAAGCAGTAATGTAGAAAAAGAATCGGGCCGGAATTCACTTCCCGGCCCGATTCTATAATGCATATTCCGAATATCAGTTCTGCTCCGTATTGACGGGGAGGACTGAAACGAAGGATTTGCCTTCGGCTTTCTTCTGGAATTTAACCACACCGTCGATAAGAGCATAGAGAGTGTGGTCCCTGCCCATACCTACGTTAGCACCGGGATTGTGCACGGTACCTCTCTGGCGAACCAGAATGTTACCTGCCTTGCAAACCTGACCGCCCCACAGCTTAAGACCTAAGCGATGGCTGTGCGAATCACGACCGTTCTTGGAACTACCGACACCTTTCTTGTGAGCCATAATCCTATCTCCTATCAGTTATGCGATCTCATCAATGAGAATCTGGGTTAAACTTTCGCGGTGACCGTTCAGTTTCTTATAGCCTTTGCGACGGCGTTTCTTGAAAACCAGAACCTTGTCCGCTTTTACATTATCCACGACAGTGGCCTTTACTGTTACACCTTCCACATACGGAGCACCTACTTTAACGGTAGTGCCGTCATCTGTGAGAAGTACATTGGTGAAAGCTACGGAAGAGCCCTGCTCTCCTTTGAGGAGATTCACGAAAAGCTTCTTTCCGGCTTCTGCTTTGAACTGCTGTCCAGCAATTTCAACGATAGCGTACATCTTATTACTACGTTTTTAAATTTCGCCTGCAAGCGGTTACTATCATTAAGTAACTCTTTATCAGTAGCTTAACAGACTTGACATATTTTTTAATGGACTGCAAATGTAATAATTTTCCCTTTTTCGTCAAATATATCATAACTTTTTTAATACCTTTGCCGAAACATGTTTGTTTCCATGACTAATAATTAAGCACTTGTATGGAAAGCCCGTTCGCATATAGCAAGGTGGCCACCGGTTTGGATTTCATAGGCAGGAAAAAGGAATTGGCCTGCCTGATGGACTTCATCAAAAACAGGAGACATTCCCTGATTTACGACGCGCCCAAGACCGGAAAGCATTCTCTCGTCAGACAGGCTTTCCTGAAACTTAAGGAAGAACGGTACGAATTCATCCCGATTTACCTGAACTTTATGACCTTCCGGTCATTTGACAGTATGCTCAGGCATTATGCCTCCGCGATTATGGATGCCGTACGTTCGTGCAGGCCGGGTTTATATCCGACGGACATTCCGGACTCCTTCAGTTTTCTGGAAGATCAGGACACGCCTCTCACCGTGGCACAGACGGATCTGATACTTTCCATTCCGGAACGCATCGGGATGGAATATTCCATAAATCCCGTGGTCTGGCTGGACGAATTCCAGACCATCCTGAGCTTTGAAGATTACGATGTGGCCATCAGCACGCTCGAATCCCATTTCTTCAAACACGAGCATGTGACATATATCCTGATGGGTTCGAAGATAAATGCCATGAAGCATATCTTCGAAAACGTCAGATATTTCCTGAACTTCACCGAAAGGATAGAACTCTCCGCACTGGAAGAAAAGGACGTCACCGAGAAAATCTACAAGAACTTCATAAAGATGGGCAGAGTCGTGGAAACACAGCAGACACACGCCATCTACGAGTCAGTAAAGGGACACCCTGGATACATAATGAGCATCGCGAACATCTGTTTCAATCTTACGCGCGGTTATCTGAACGAAAATGTCTTCAACGAAGCCATCAGGA
>DCIQ01000167.1:0-3938 GCA_002317435.1 Bacteroidales bacterium UBA1722
GCCTTATTGCGGCACATGCCGCAATCATTCATCGACGGATTCCTCCGCCACGTTCCCCTCCAGAGATTCGGGTACGCGGAAGATATAGCGGCCGCCGTGCTCTTCCTGGCATCCGACGAATCCTCGTTCATCACGGGGCACTGCCTGCCGGTGGCCGGAGGTTACAAAGTACCGTCCCCCACCTACGGGGACACCGCACCTCAAATGACAGAATAACGTATTATCATGGGACTCAAGAGATACATAAAGGAGAGAATCATAGTGGCCGGCATCCTGAAGAAAAGGAGGGAACAGCCGCTGGATATAGAAGAATACGAACGGTTCACACTGCCCGCGGACGCAGGGCCGCTGATGAACAACAGCTACTACTTCGGAGGCAGCAGCACCGACGGTGAAAGTCTCATTTTCAGATGTGCCTTCCGCACCCATCTGAGCGAACTGTTCATAATGTACACGAAGAACGGGCGGCTGCTGGTATCCCCCCGTCAGCAGTTCAGCGCCGACGGATGCCCCGTAAAAGTGGAATGTCTGGAGCCCGGCAAGTTATGGCACATGACCTTCGATGGAGACTTGAAAGACGAAGCCACGGGGGAGATATTGCCGTCAGGCTTCGATATAACATTTACCGCACGGCTGCCGATATTCGATTCGATGCACCACTCCGACCCCCGGACGATGGCCCGCGGATTCGCAGCCGAGAAATGGAACAGGAAATTCTTCGCCGAGGCGATGTCCAGCGATATGGGGATGTCCAGTTCACTGGACCGGGGGGATGCCGAGGCCGTCAAAGCCAGACAGAAACAGCAGGAGCAGCACCACTGCGAACAGGCGGGACATTTCGACGGAACCATCACCGTCGCGGGGGAGACTTCCGTGATAAATCTGCCCGCCACGCGGGACCACTCCTACGGAAAGAGGGACTGGAACTATATGAATGACCATATCTGGCTGATGCCCATCACCGAAAAGGGCGAGACACTGAACCTGCAGCTGGTCAACTATCCTCCCGTAAAACGGATATTCCTGGGTTATACCAATATAGACTCCGACAGAAACTACAGCATGAAGGACTATAAGATTCTGGAATATGACCATAACGACGGACTGGGGACCGATGTGATAGTTCTGGACTGCTGGTTCAACAACGGAAAGAAATACCGAGTCCGGGCGGAGAGGAAATGCAACATACTGACTCCGTTCGACGGCGGGAATTTCTATTTTCAGGAAGGTATCGCAGACTACGACATAAACGGCATCAAGGCCAGAGGGACCATCGAATACGGATTCAACAGGGACAGGTCGAGATGGGACGGGTATGATTTCTGACGAATCGCAGGAAACCGTTTCTTCACGACAAAACCGTTGTTGATAAGTTTTGAATTTGACTTTGTGTTTATCCATATTTTTTGGTACTTTTGCGCGTTTTTATATACATACGCTAATTATAAATACTAAAGAATAATGGCAAACAACAAGAAAATCGAAGAGGCACGTCCCGAAGTAGGGGAAGCCATCTCCAAGACCGAAGAATTTTTCAAGCAGTACGGCAGCACTATGGCTTGGTCAGGTGCAGGTGTAATCGCCGCGGCACTCATCGTTCTGGCAGTTATCCAGTTCTGGTACAAACCCGCAGTGAAGGAAGCTCAGGCCCAGGCATATCAGGCGGAGCAGACATTTGCCGCCAAGGATTACGAAACGGCTCTCAACGGTGACGGAAACTACCTCGGTTTCGCCCAGATCATCGACGAATACGGTGCCAAGGCCGGCAAATCGATGTATCTTTATGCGGGCATCTGCGAACTCCAGCTGGGAAACGCTGAAAATGCCCTCAAATATCTGAACAGATACAACGGAAAGGACGAGATTCTCGCCGCACGTGCCGAATGCCTGAAAGGTGACGCCTGTGCGATGCAGGAGAACTACTCGAAAGCCATCAGCCACTACGCCAAGGCCGCAGACATGGCTGACAACACCTTCGCCGCCGCATATCTTCTGAAAGCCGGTATCCTCTGCGAGGAAAAGGGCGACAATGACGCAGCCCTCAAGTACTATAACAGAATCAAGGATTCATATCCCCAGACCTACGAAGGGTATGAAATAGACAAATACATCTCAAGAATTCAGAAATAATCATCACTATGGGAAGAGCATTCGAGTTCAGAAAGGAACGCAAGTTCAAACGCTGGGGGCACATGGCCCGTACATTCACCCGTCTGGGAAAGGAAATCACCATCGCTGCGAAACAGGGAGGTCCCGACCCTACAGGTAACCCCCGTCTGAGAGCTCTCATCCAGACCGCCCGTGGTGAGAATATGCCGAAGGACAATATCGAACGCGCCATCAAGAAAGCCACCGACAAGGACCTCGGCGATTACAAGGAGATAGTATATGAAGGAATCGGTCCTCACGGAATCGCTTTCCTGATAGAGACGGCCACAGACAACAACAAGCGTACCGTAGCCAACATCCGAAGCTATTTCTCCAAGATGGGAGGCGAACTCGGAACTTCGGGCAGCACGGTGTTCATGTTCGACCACAAGTGCGTCTTCAAATTCCGTCCCGCCGCTCCGGTGGACATGGATGAACTGGAACTTGAACTCATCGACTTCGACGTGGATGACATATTCAAGGATATCGACGAGGAAGGGGAGGAAACTGACGTAATCGTGATATACGGTGCCTTCGAATCCTTCAACAACATTCAGAAATACCTCGAAGAGAAAGGCTTCGAAATAGTGTCCGCAGGTTTCGAACGTCTCCCCAACATCCCGCTGAAGACACTTCCGGCCGAAAAGCAGGAATCAGTCAAGAAACTTATCGACATGATAGAAGAGGACGAAGATGTCCAGAACGTCTATCATACCCTTTCTCTCACAGAAGAGGAATAAACATACGACCCTCACCCGAAGGTGGGGGTTTTGCACAAAAGAACACATATACCAAAAATATTATCATTAAATCATAGCAGTATGAAAATCTCACACATCGAACATTTGGGTATCGCTGTCAAATCCCTTGACGAAGCCATCCCTTATTACGAGAACATCCTCGGTCTGAAATGCTACTCCATCGAAGAAGTTGCAGACCAGAAAGTACGCACAGCTTTCTTCAAGGTGGGCCAGACCAAGCTGGAACTCCTCGAAAGCACTTCCCCCGACGGAACTATCGCAGGATTCATCGAAAAGAGAGGCGAAGGCATCCATCATCTCGCTTTCGCAGTGGAAGACGGCGTTCAGAATGCTCTGGATGAAGTCTCGGAAAAAGGCATCCGCACTATCGACAAGGCTCCCCGCCACGGTGCAGAAGGTCTGAACATCGCATTCCTCCATCCGAAATCCACCATCGGTGTACTGACAGAACTTTGTGAGAACCCTAATAAATAATTCAAATGAGCAAGCAGTTAGAACAGGTAAAAGCTCTGATCGAGCTCCGCGAAAAAGCCCGCATCGGCGGTGGCCAGAAGAGAATCGATTCTCAGCACGAAAAAGGTAAATATACAGCACGCGAACGTATCGCCATGCTCCTCGACGAGGGCAGTTTCGAAGAATTCGATATGTTCATCACACACCGCTGCGTCAACTTCGGTATGGATAAGACCACATTCCTCGGTGACGGTGTAGTGACAGGTTACGGTACGGTAAACGGTCGCCTGACCTACGTTTTCGCCCAGGATTTCACGGTATTCGGAGGTTCCCTCTCGGAGACCCTCGCCGGAAAGATCTGCAAGGTGATGGACATGGCCATGAAGATGGGTGCCCCCGTCATCGGTCTGAACGACTCGGGCGGAGCACGTATCCAGGAAGGTGTGAACGCACTCGCGGGCTACGCTGAAATATTCCAGAGAAACATCCTCGCATCAGGTGTAGTTCCTCAGATTTCCGCCATCCTCGGCCCCTGCGCCGGCGGTGCCGTCTACTCTCCCGCCCTCACCGACTTCA
>DCIQ01000167.1:4154-4289 GCA_002317435.1 Bacteroidales bacterium UBA1722
TGGAAGAACCGCCCTACCTCCCCACTGAAGATGCCATCGACCGTCGCGAAGACTCGCTCAACGAGATCATCCCCGACAGCCCCAATGCACCTTACGATATGTATGAGGTCATCGCCAACATCGTCGATGACGGCA
>DCIQ01000111.1:0-1021 GCA_002317435.1 Bacteroidales bacterium UBA1722
GGGCAGGGGTCGTGCACATCAGCGGGGTCCACAGGGGGGGTGATGTGCAGCATACCCCCTCAGAAGGGCCTCAGGGCAGGGGTAGTGCACATCAGCGGGGTCCGCAAGGGGGGTGATGTGCGGCATACCCTCTCAGAAGGACCGGCAGACGGTACCCGCGATTTTTCAGTGTCCGGAACGATCATTTTTCAGGACAGATTTCTTCTTGAAGCAAGGAGTCCTCCTACAGCGGATGACCGATTGAAAAAAGGAATATGTCCCGAAACGAATCATAAAGGTTACCAAGTTCCGTACAGGATTACTATATTTGCATAAAACGGCTTCCGGCCTTTTCCTGACGAAACGAAACAAACCGATAATCCATGAACAGATATCTTCTATCCACCATTCTGGCGCTCCTGTGTTCGGCAGCGCTTTACGCCCAGAATCCCATCATCCGCGACCAGTTCTCCGCCGATCCTTCGGCCCTGGTGGTCGGTGACAGGGTCTATGTATTCCCTTCACACGACATACCGGCCCCTGACGACTATGCCCGCAAGGACTGGTTCTGTATGGCCGACTACCATGTTTTCTCTTCGTCCGACCTGGTGCACTGGGTGGACCACGGAGTCATACTCGACCAGAAAAACGTCCCCTGGGGAGACCCCAAGGCATATTCGATGTGGGCGCCCGACTGTGCGGAGCATAACGGAAAATACGTGTTCTTCTTCCCTGATGCGGCGAGGCCCGAAGGCCCCGGCGGTTTCGGAGGATTCCGCTGCGGCACGGCGGTGGCGGACAGTCCGGAAGGACCATATACCCCGAGAAAGAACTATATAAAGGGAGTCTTCGGGATAGACCCCTGCATCTTCAAGGACGATGACGGACAGGGTTATCTGGTCTGGCCCTCCAGAGGCATCAAGATATGCAAGTTGAATGATGACTGGTCGGATCTGGACGGAGAGATGAAGCCCATCCCCGTGGACCCGGCCATCCCCGACTCCATCCGCCGCATGATGCCGCCCATGATGCAGGTGGAAGG
>DCIQ01000111.1:1068-11450 GCA_002317435.1 Bacteroidales bacterium UBA1722
CAAAAGGGCTTGTGGAAGGACCATATATGTTCAAGGCGAACGGACACTATTACGTGACATTCCCCTGGGCCAGGGAGAACACCGAAGTGCTGGCCTACTGCATGGCCGACAAGATAGATGGCCCCTACAAATTCATGGGCGTATTCTTCGAGGAGTGGCCGAACGGCTGCTGGACGAACCACCATTCCATCATAAACTTCAAGGGACAGTGGTATCTGTTCTACCATCACAACGAATATTCACCCAAGTTCGACAAGAACCGCTCGGTATGTGCGGACAGCCTGTTCTTCGAAAAGGACGGAAGCATCAGACTGGTGAAGCCCTCTCTCAGGGGCATCGGTGTGACTCCCGCTTCGGAGCCTGTACAGATGGACAGATATTCCGCCATCAGCGCTTCGGGAGCACATATCGAATATCTCGACACGAACGACTGCTTCAAGGGATGGAAGACCGTCCTCTCGGAAAAGAATGCCTGGGTAAAATATAATACCGTAGAATTCGATGACACCTCAAATGATTATGCCTACATAAAGGTTCAGGCCCCTCGGGGCGGCACCCTGATACTCACCATAGACGGAAAGAAAGCAGCCACGGCGAAGATACCCGCAGCAGCGGGATGGCAGACGGTGAAGACCAGGATGAAAGGAGTCAAACCCGGTATACACCATATCACGCTCTCCAGCGGAGCCGGCACTCAGGTGGCCGTCGACTGGATAAGTTTCTCAGAAGTCACGGCCTGCATGAATCCTCTTACGAATACAGACATCCCCGACAATGACATCATCCGAGTCGGGGATGATTTCTATATGGTCAGCACCACCATGTTCTTCTGCCCCGGAGCCCCCATAATGCACTCCAAGGACCTGGTACACTGGAGGATCGTCAACTACGTATATGATTCTCTGGCCGATGATGACATATATAATCTCCGGGACGGGAGAAATGCCTACGGCCGCGGACAGTGGGCCACTTCTCTCAGATATCACGAAGGGACATACTATGCCCTGTTCTCCGCCAACGACCAGGGGAAGACTTACGTTTACCGGACAGATGACATAGTGAACGGAAAGTGGGAGCAGACCGTTCTGGACCGTCATTTTCACGATGCGAGCCTGCTGTTCGATACAGGAAGGGTGTTCGTGGTATGGGGTAACGGCGACCTGCAGATAACCGAACTGACCTCCGACCTGAGAGGGATAAAGGAAGGAGGCATCGACCGGCTTCTCATAAGCTCGCCGAAAGAGGGATACATGCTCAGAGCCGAAGGTTCCCATTTCTATCACATAGGCGACTGGTATTACGTATTGGAGATAGACTGGCCGGCCGGCGGACACAGGACCGAGAGCTGCTGGAGAAGCCGCACTCTTGAAGGGCCTTACGAGAAGAAGGTGATACTTGACGGCCGGTTCGACGGACGCGGTGACGGAGTGGCCCAGGGAGGGATAGTTCAGACACAGAAAGGCGACTGGTACGCAGTGATGTTCCAGGACCACGGAGCGGTGGGACGCATACCGACCCTCCAGCCTGTGGTGTGGAAGGACGGATGGCCGGTGCTGGGGGATGACACCCGCCCCGTGAAAAGTTTCTACGTAAACCTCCCCGAAGACGGTGAAAGCCTGGTGTATGCCGATGACGATTTCGAATACTCCGCGAATCAGCTCTCCCCCGTATGGCAGTGGAACCATCGCCCGGACAATGCCCTGTGGACAGTCACCGAACGCCCCGGATGGCTCAGGCTGAAGAACGGGCACACCGCATCCGGAGTGATGGATGCGCGGAACACCCTCACCCAGAGGACGGCGGGACCTGCCTGCACTTGCGAAGTGCTGCTGGATGCCTCCGGGATGAAGGCGGGGGACCACGCAGGCCTCTGCGCCTTCCAAAGCCACTATTGCCGTATAGGCATAACCATAGGAAAAGATGGGAAAACGTATCTGGAGGCGGTTACGCGCCACCCCGGAAGGAAGGGCTTCGGCATCGGAACAGAGGATGCACGGCTCGAATCGGCCGAGGAGGAAGTGGTGTACCGTGCACCGATGCAGCAGAAGCACGTCTGGCTGAGACTGGAGTATGTCTTCACTCCGGAGAACGGCTGGAAAAAGGCTGTAGAACCTTTCAGTGAGGGTTCCAAATGGAAGACACGCGGACCGGACAAGGCGTATATGAGTTTTTCACCGGACGGAGAGGTCTGGACGGAGATACCGGTCGAACTCCAGATGCGTTACACTCTTGACTACTTTATAGGGTATCGCACCGCCCTCTACAGCTACCCCACCGTGGAGACCGGAGGTTTTGCCGATTTCGACCGGTACAGAATAAAAACCACCCGCTGAAATATCAAAGAACATGAATACGATACGACACATCCTAACACTTCTGGCGGCGGCAGCGGTATGCGCCTGCCAGACCACGCAGCCGCATGACCCGGACACCCTGATATGGTATGACACCCCGGCATCCGAATGGACCGAAGCCGTCCCGGTCGGCAATTCACATCTGGGGGCGATGGTTTACGGAGGCGTCTGGAACGAAGAGCTCCAGCTGAACGAAGAGACTTTCTGGGCCGGAGGGCCCTGGTCGAACAACAGCGGCAAAGCTCTGGACGCCCTGCCCGAAATCCGGCAGAAAGTGTTCGACGGCCGTCCCGGGGAGGCTCTCGATCAGATAAACGAAACGTTTTTCACACAGGCCCACGGGATGCGCTACCTGACTCTCGGAAGTCTCCATATAGCCTTCGGCAATATTTCCGGATCCGCCTCGGGCTACCACCGCGAACTGGACCTGCAGACCGCCCTCCAGAAAACTTCCTTCACGGCGGACGGGGTGCATTTCGAAAGGACGGTGATGGCCTCCCTCGCCGACGACGTGATCGCCGTGAGAATGACCGGCGACGCCCCGGCGGATTTCACCATCAGCCACTCTTCCCCGCATCCGTCATCGGTTCGTACCGAGAAGGATGCACTGGTCATCACCTGCGAAGGGGTGGAGCAGGAAGGCATTCCTGCGGCGCTGAAAGCATATTGCCGCGTGGAAGTCTCCACGGACGGTGAACTCTCCTGCGGGGAGGACGCCGTCACGGTCAGCGGATCCAAAGAGACCATCCTCTATATCGGAGCGGCGACCAACTATGTGAACTGGCACGATGTAAGCGGAAATTCGCCATCCAAAGTACGGAAGGCCGTCTCTGATGCCAGAAAGTATTCCTGGAAGAAACTTGTGGCCCGCCATACGGAAAAGTACCGTTCGCAGTTCGACAGGGTGAAACTCTCGCTTCCCGAAGGGACTGCCGCCACCGCCGCCACGCACCGCAGGGTGCACGATTTCAATAAGGGAGAGGATCCTTCGCTGGTGGAACTCATGTTCAATTTCGGCCGCTACCTGCTGATATGCTCTTCCCAGCCGGGCGGACAGCCGGCAAATCTCCAGGGCATCTGGAACGGTCAGAGCGACGCTCCCTGGGACAGCAAGTACACCATCAACATAAACACCGAGATGAATTACTGGCCCTCGGAGGTATGTAACCTCAGCGAGCTCTCCGAACCGCTGTTCAGGATGACGGAGGAACTCTCGCACCAGGGTGAGGTGACGGCGAGGGAACTCTACGGCGCCGACGGATGGGTGGCTCACCACAACACCGACCTATGGCGCATCAGCGGCCCTGTGGACGGCGGATTCTGGGGGATGTGGCCGAACGGAGGGGGATGGCTCACCCAGCACATCTGGCAGCACTACCTCTACACCGGGGACCGGGAATTCCTCCGCGAGTATTTCCCCGTTCTGAAGGGAGCCGCAGACTTCTATCTGACCGCCATGGTCCCCCACCCTTCCTACGGGTATCTCGTGACCGTGCCGTCCGTCTCCCCCGAGAACTCCTATCACCCCTCCGGAAGTTCCATCACCGCCGGATGCACGATGGATAACCAGATAGCCTTCGATGCGCTGAGCAACGTCCTGATGGCTGCGGAAGCGCTCTCCTGCGACGGAGCGGAGGTATTGCCGAAGGCTTATACGGACTCGGTAAAATATGCCATATCGCAGATATCTCCTATGCATATCGGGCGTTTCGGGCAGCTGCAGGAGTGGCTCCCCGATGCGGATAATCCGGAGGACCGGCACCGCCATATCTCCCACCTGTACGGACTCTACCCGTCGAATCAGATATCCCCCTTCTCTCATCCGGAACTGTTCAGCGCTTCGCGCAATACCCTCGTCCACCGGGGGGATATGGCCACGGGCTGGAGCATCGGCTGGAAAATCAATTTCTGGGCCCGGATGCTGGACGGGGAACACGCCTGCAAGATTATCCGGAATATGCTGAAACTGCTCCCCACAGGAGCTGCAGCCGTCGAGTATGCTTCGGACGTGCCATCATTCGAAGGTCGGAAACCCACTATGGAGGAGATCCGGGAGATGATGGAGAATCAGGGGCGCACGTATCCGAATCTGTTCGACGCACATCCGCCTTTCCAGATAGACGGTAATTTCGGTTATACCGCCGGCATCGCGGAGATGCTGCTGCAGAGTCACGACGGGGCGGTGCATCTGCTTCCGGCGCTTCCCTCGCAGGAGTGGCCTTATGGTTCGGTGAGCGGACTTCGGGCACGGGGCGGATTCGAGACCGATATCCGCTGGGCTGACGGTGCCCTCTCATCGGCTGTAATCACCTCCACCATCGGGGGAACACTCCGGCTGAGGTCCTATGTGCCGCTCACTCTGGAGTGGTCGAAGGCCCGGGGAGGCTCTCCGGCTGAGTTGAAGGAGGCTTCGGGGCCCTGCCCCAATCCGCTGCTGCGGGGGGCTGCCGTGGCGGACCCTATAATCTCGCCCGAGGCACCTGCCCAATCGCTCGAGGCTGCCGTGCCCGCCGTTTATGAGTACGACATCGAGACGGTGCCGGGACAGAGGATTAAGGTGTCGGCGCGATAGCTTCATGGGGATTCACTATTGATGTGGACGGGTCAGTCCTCCCCGCAGGCCCTCCGGAGACCTGACAGGCCGCTGAAGCGAAAGGCCTCCGGAGGGCCTGCGGGGAGGACTTCTTTAATCCATGCCGCTGGGCAGTTCCCGAGTATAAACAAATTATATTTTTTACAATATTTGATTTGTGCTAACTTCACGGCGCAAAACGGTGTTGTATGAACGAGAAGGATTGGAAAAGATATTCAAGGTATCTGGCGGACGCACCGCTGGTGCTGATCCATCTTTCTCCCAGACATGCCGGGATTTTCAATACCGGATTCACTTCACCGCTTCTCCAACTCTCCCTGTATGACAGCATCCTGTATTCCCGACTATTTGAAGATGTGTCGGAAGGAGCAGAAAACATAGAGAAACTGTTGACAGAAATGAGAACGTTTTTCGACGACATCATTCAGAAAGTGCATCATCGATAAGCGGTATATGGAGCATGATTCCATCTGAATGGAGGATTGAAAAGAAAGATTTTGATTCGATAACGGAATTCATTTTCTCCGAAAAATGGCTGCAGAGTGTCTTTTCCAACTTCCAACAATTGCTGAATATACGTTTGAAATGAAATATTGTATTTTATATGCATTGACCAATATCCACTGCGATGAAAAGATCAGCGTCGCTCTGGCGTGTCTTACGGAATCCGGTTGGAGTTATCGCCATTCCCCCGAAAAATTGAGAGTCACCCGTTCTCTTCTGACCGGGCCGGAGGGTGATTATGTCAGTTCGTTTGTGTCGGATTTCCAGAAGAACTATATGGACGGACTCAGTACCGGGGCCATACTTTCCAATCTGGAAACTCTTCACCGATATTCAAATAATTATGTCATACTGTCACCTGTGCGGAGTCTGGATGTTCCCGACACCCTCCTCACACCGGACAGCCTGTATGAAAAACTGATAGATTCTCCCGCAGGTCACTCTCAACATAAGTGAAGTAAATGCTGCCTGATAAGAATCAATGTATTATTTCTGAGAGTTGATTCTCTTCTGTTCACATATCTCTTGTAAAGACACATCATTATGAAAAGTTGGGAGAAAACATAAAAACCGAAAACAATCGCCATCTTTGTCCCAACCAAAAGGCCGCGTTATGAATAAAGAAAAAGAGCTTGAAAGATTGTTGTTTCAATATAGTGAACTCGGAATCAATCAACAGATAGATTATAACAAATTCTAGCTTCGCCTCGCTGCACTCCACAGCAGGCTCCACCTGTCCTTCTCAAATGACCTCAAAGTGTTCAGTTCTTATATGTCAAAAGGTGTTCAATTTTAGATGTCAATCTACAAACGGTTAAAACAAAGAAGCAACTGCTTAACATAACGAATGCCACCTGCAGGCAAGCAGGCGGCATCCGGACGGATGGAATAGAGACTTCTCAGCTACCGTTTCCGGAGATGAGCTTTCACATAGACTTTCCTGCCATTGACCACCCTGAAGTGACCTCTGACGCGGACAGTCCTGCGGGGCTCTTCCTCACAGACTATCGTAAGGCGCTCTCTCGTACTTTGAAATTTAATTTTGATGTTCATTGTTCATTCATTTTGAATTACTTGAAAGCAAGGAGCGGCTTTAATAGTACATCACCCGTCATATTCCAAAAAACAGGGCATCTATTTTTGTGAAAATAAATACCCTGTTGTATAAAGCACGAGAGCTTGCCTTCTCCAATGCACATCAAAATTTCAAATGCGAAAGTAATTATTTATTTTCATTCCGATAATTTTTTACAAATAAAATGATGGATAAACTCAATATGCATACACAGGATTTGGCCAACGCCAATATCGATAAGATAGGGAGTCTTTTCCCGAACTGTCTGACGGAACGGGTGGTCGGAAAGGATAAGGACGGGAATGACATCATCGGCAGGGGGATTGACTTCGACAGGCTGAGGCAGGAACTGTCGAAGGAGATAGTGGAGGGGCCGCAGGAAAGGTATCAGTTCACGTGGCCGGGGAAGGTGAAGATGATTTACATCGACCCCCCGTACAATACCGGGAACGATTTCGTTTACGAGGACAACTTCTCCGAAACGGCCGGCGAGTTCCGCGACAGAAGCGGTATGTTCGATGCCTGCGGCCGTATGGTCCTCGACCGCTTCACAGTAAACTCGGAGAGCAACGGCCGCTTCCACACCGACTGGCTCAATATGATGTACCCGCGGCTCAAGGTCGCACGCGATCCGCTTATTGATGATGGGGTGATATTTATCAGCATTGATGAATGTGAATTTCGAGAAAGGTACCAGAAGAAAATTCATTTTGGTCCAATTGCCGGAGGCTGTCAGTGATTTTCGATGAACAGGAACTCGTTCCGGAGGCTTGTACACATAAATTCGGAAATTCCGAATTTATGAAGAAGGCCCCTCTGTATTATAACCTTGACGTAATAATTTCCGTAGGCTATCGCGTAAAATCGAAGGTGGGTACCCAATTCCGCAGGTGGGCGGAGAAAGAACTCAGGTCTTTGGGCCAGCTCGTTTCAGGAAAAATCGAAGAACACACTGAAGCTGACAAGCGATGAAATTCAATTTCAAGATACAACAGTTCAAATCTTCAGCAACTGGATTCCTTTGTCCCCTGCCGCCGAAATTTGAACAGTGATTGCCATTGAAAAATATACTATTTTTGGGAGTTGATTAATGCCCAAAAAAACATGAAGACATTCCTGAAAATAATCCTGTCCCTGTCCGTGATTCTGGTGGCCGCGGTCCTGTGGGTATGGAGAGGTGAACTGCTTTCCGTCATTTCTGTCGAATCCGTCGATGGAAACGAGTATCTGTACACTATGGAATACCGGGCGCCCTATGATCTGGACGAGGTGGTGGAGAGTGATATCGACGAGAATGCGGAACTGCTGTCCTATGTGGTGGGGCATATCGCCAAGGGGCTGCCGGTAAAAGCGGATATCTCCAAATCGGAGGGGCCGTCATTTGATGCGAACTGCACCAGTTTCCAGGCGGCCAAGGCTGACGGGACGGGCTGGTGGTACGGACGGAATTATGATTTCTTCAAAAATCCGACCCTCGTGGTCACTTCACATCCACGGAACGGATATGCTTCCATATCGGTCTGCGATATGGCCCATTTCGGATATTCGCTGGAGAAACTTCCGGTGTCTCTGAAAGATAAGTTTCTATGTCTGGCATCCATCTATGCCCCTATGGACGGCATAAACGAGAAAGGGCTCTGCACATCGATAATGGCACTGCCCAAACAGCCTGCACAGCAGGACAGCGGCAAGCACAGGGTCGGAACATCCATTCTGATGAGACTTTTTCTGGACCGCTGCGCCACGGTCGATGAGGCACTGGCACTTCTGGAGACCGTCGATGTACGCCACGACATATCCGCAGGTTCGGGATACCACTATATGGTGGCGGATGCCACCGGCGCCTGCGCCGTCATAGAATTCGACCTGTTCGACGGATGGAAGACTCTGATCACCCGAAAAGCTGACGACAGCAGGAGTATGCCGGTGACCAACCATCTGCTCAATCCGAAATACTGCACCGAAGAACCGGATTCCGTTCTGGGTAATCCCTACAGCCGCAGCTGGTGGAGATATGGCACGGTCTCGGAATACCTCTCCGACCACGACGGAAGCCTCACTCTCGAACAGGCGCAGGAGTGTCTGGCTCTGGTCCACTGGGAAAACTTGGTATGGGATACCGGTCTGGTGGAAGACACCCAGTACAGCAATATCTACGACCAGAGTCAGATAACTCTTCATCTGCGAAACTGGAATGAGTACGGCAGAACGCACACGTTCAGTCTGAAATAAATGGCATTATAATGAGACACGAGATTATAGAACTTAACGATGTCCGGATCATAGGGATGGCTAAAGAAATCACATTCAACAATCCGGCAGCGTGCCAGGAATTCTGGGGCGAATATGTAGAAAGAATCGTCAAGCCGGTATATCTGGAGGGGAAGGAACCGGATGAGTTCCAGAAAGCCGCGGTGGAGAACGGCGTAGGAGAATTCGGTCTGTGCACCTGCGACATTCAGAGCCATAACTGCGGCACTTGCGGAGCGGTGAATTTCTGCCCCGGAAATGCAGGGACTTTCACATACGTCATAGGCGGAACATACCGCGGGGGCGATGTCCCGGAAGGGATGCGCCTGTACCCCATCCACAGCGGCAGGTGGCTGAAAATGCATTTCGAAGGAGGTATGGCTGCCTTCCAGCAGCAGTATAAGTCATTCCACGATGAATGGCTCCCTCAGCATCCGGAATTCAAATGTGCCTCCGACGCACAATTCATGGAGTGGTACGACGGCACTGACATCACATCACCTGATTATAAGTGCGGCATCATGATGCCGCTGTAGGAACATTCCCGGTAAAATAGTGGGACACTGAAAAAACCGTGGGTTTGACTACCCGAACGTTTGTATCCTCAAGTAGGACTGCGCCCAGCAGAAGAGTATATTTCCTCCGGGACCTCCCACGGCCTTCGGCCGCGGGCCCCTCCCTCGCCGGGGGCAGCCCTCCGGAAATATACTTCATTCTGCTGGGCTTGTATCTTATGGAAGCCTGAATGAGTTCTTATATCGCGCATACAAGACTTCACAGACAGATTGATGTGGACTGCTCGGTCCTCCCCGCAGGTCCTCCGGAGACCTGACTGGCCGCTGAAGCGAAAGGCCTCCGGCTGACCTGCGGGGAGGACCGTCATGATAGTCGAGGCAGAAAAGACAGCAGTTGTCACAAGTATTTTCTACCCTGAAGTCCTTTTTCCGGCCACCGACGAAATGCGCTGTCAGGGACCCGATATCGCGGATGTTCTGGAGAACTGGAATCCAAAAATCAAGCTGAAGATATATTACTCCCTGTAGCAATTCACAAGGCATTCCGGTCACTTCCCACTTGAAAGGACCGGAATTCCTGTATAAGCCCATTCTATCGGAATGGGAAAAATTAAATTTTCGACAAAACAATAAACAAAATTAGACTTCTTTATACTATCTTTGGACTTGCAAGCATAACAATATCACATATATGGCGAAAGTTAATAGCGCTGATGTCGGATTTGAAAAACAAATCTGGAATGCAGCAGATGTGTTGAGAGGCAGTATGGATGCCTCCGAGTACAAACATGTCGTATTAGGTATCATCTTTTTGAAATACATTTCAGATAGATTTGACCAGAAATTCCAGGAACTTATTAATGAAGGCCTTGGAATGGAGGAAGACAAGGACGAATACACATCAGAGAACATATTCTTCGTTCCTCAGCAGGCCAGATGGATCGCTGTTGCGAAGGCATCTCACACTCCCGAAATCGGTATTATCATCGATAAGGCCATGGAACTCATCGAAACTGAAAACCCGAGGTTGAAGGGAATACTTCCCAAAAACTTCGCACGTCCGGAGCTTGACAAAGAAAAGCTCGGCAATG
>DCIQ01000137.1:0-3026 GCA_002317435.1 Bacteroidales bacterium UBA1722
ACGGTCCCAAGATGGTGCTCACCCCTACCTATCACGTCTTCAATATGTACAAAGTGCATAAGAACGCCACTTATATCCCCGTGGAAATCTCGACTCCCACCATCACCTGCGGTGAATACACAGTGGATGCCGTAAGCGTGACCGCCTCCAGAAATGCGGACGGATTCCTGAACATCTCCCTCAGCAACGTGGATTTCAAATCAGAGCAGAAGGTAACGGTAGCTCTCGGTGAAGTGAAAGGAGCCCCGAAGGCTCAGATACTGTGCGCCGCCGAGCCCACAGCCCATAACGACTTCGACAATCCGGATGCTGTGCATCCCGTGGATTTCACCGATTTCACTGTAGAGAACGGTGTCCTGACAGTAACCCTCCCCGCCGTAAGCACGGCGACCGTGACCTTCAGGTAAACACCTGACCCGCAATATACGAAAATCGGCTCCTGAACTGAATCAGGAGCCGATTTCTTTATAAGATTACAGGACGAGACTAGTACATGTTCACGATGGCCTCGTAGAGTTCCTGTTTTCCTGAGGTCTGCTTGGGCTCTCCGACGGTCTTGCCGTAGGCATAAACATCTTCGAACGTAAGTTCGCCGTTCTCGAATTTCTTGCCCATACCGGCATCGAAGGAAGCATAGCGTTCCTTCACCATAGCGGGGATGGGAGATTCGGTTATGATGGCTGCCGCGGATTCGAGGGCGTGGGCCATGGCATCCATGGCGGCGATGTGGGCGATGAAGATATCTTCGAGGTCGGTGGAGTTGCGGCGGGTCTTGGCGTCGAAGTTGGTGCCTCCGTCGGTGAATCCGCCGTTGCGGATAATCTGGAGCATGGCCTGTGTGAGTTCGCAGTGGTCGATGGGGAACTGGTCGGTATCCCATCCGTTCTGGTAGTCACCGCGGTTGGCGTCGATGGAGCCGAGCATTCCGGCATCTACGGCGCAGGCAAGTTCGTGCTCGAACGTGTGACCGGCGAGGGTGGCGTGGTTAACTTCGATATTTACCTTGAAATCCTTTTCCAGACCGTTGGCACGGAGGAAACCGATAACGGTCTCGGTATCCACGTCATACTGGTGCTTGGTAGGTTCCATAGGCTTGGGCTCGATGAGGAAAGTGCCTTTGAATCCGTGCGCGCGGCCATAGTCGCGGGCCATGCGAAGCATCATCGCCATGTGTTCCTTCTCACGTTTCTGGTCTGTGTTCAGAAGGCTCATATAACCTTCACGACCGCCCCAGAACACATAGCAGGTGGCACCCAATTCGATGGCTGCATCGATGGAATTCTTTATCTGAACGATGGCACGGGCCACTACGTCGAAGTCGGGATTCGTGGAAGCGCCGTTCATATAGCGCTTGTTTCCGAATACGTTGGCGGTGGACCACAACAGTTTGATGCCGGTCTCGGCCTGTTTCTTCTTCGCGTATTCGATCATGGTCTTATAGTTGGCTTCATATTCCTCTACAGTGGCGGCTTCGCTGACGAGGTCCACATCGTGGAAGCAGTAGAAACCTATGCCCATCTTCTGCATGAATTCAAAACCTGCATCCATCTTCTCCTTGGCGGCTGCGATGGGATCGGGATTCTGATTCCAGGGGAATGATTTGGTGGGGCCGCCGAACTGGTCACCGCCTTCTGCGCAGAGTGTATGCCACCAGGCCATAGAGAAACGGAACCAATCCTTCATCTTCTTTCCCATCACGACTTTCTCGGGATCATAATAATGGAATGCCATAGGGTTCTTGGAGCCGAGCCCTTCAAACTGTATCTTACCGATACCGGGGAAAAATTCTTTTGCCATGTTTTTAAGTTTTAAAGTTCTATTTTAAATTAAACATAATTTCATCAGACACCGCTGAAGCAGCTGAATCCACCGTCCACCTCGAGTATCACTCCGGTGACGAAAGAGGCGGCATCGCTACAGAGGAACTGTGCGGCTCCGTTCAGTTCGGTTATATCTCCGAAACGTCTCATAGGAGTCTTGTTAAGCACTTTACGACTCCTCTCGGTGAGGCTGCCGTCAGGATTTATGAGGACCGCCCTGTTCTGCTTTCCTATAAAGAAACCGGGGGCGAGCGCATTCACGCGAATCCTGTCTCCGAACTTGAGGGCCATTTCGGATGCAAGCCACTTGGTGAAGTTCGAGACTCCGGTCTTGGCCGCCGAATATCCGGGAACGTTGGTCAGGGCATCATATGCCGCCATCGAGGAGATATTCAGAATCACCCCGGCACCCTGGGAGGCCATTATCCGGCTGAACACGTGGCAGGGATAAACGGTACCGTTCAAGTTCAGGTCTATCACTTTCTCCCAGTCCTCCATCTTCATATCGAAGAACGGCTGGTCGGGACGCAGAGTCGCTCCGGGGACATTGCCTCCGGCAATATTCAAGAGGCAGTCTATCTTCCCCCACCGGTCAAGCACTTTCGCGGCCACTCCTTCGAGGGAAGCGGTGTCCGTGACATCGCAGGCGAAAGCCAAAGCTTCTCCCCCGTACTGCCCAAGCTCCGCCAGAACGGGCTCCACCTGCTCGGGACGATGCACCAGGGCGGCCACCTTGGCTCCCTGTGATGCGAAATGACGGGCGAGTGAACCGCCGAGAACTCCTGCGGCACCGGATACCACCGTCACTTTCCCTTCTATCGAAAACATTTCATTATATGCCATAACCTATTCGTTTTTATGTACCATCGATATCATACCCATAACCTCCGCCAGAGCATGCATCCTGCCGAAGAAAGAATACCCGGGATTATATCCCCTCTTCTCGTCTCCGAGCATGCATCTGCCGTGGTCCACGCGGAAGGGCAGCTGCGGCGCGCCTTCCTTTTCGAAGAATTCCACCAGACGGGGGACATATCCCCTGCCCGTCAGGTGGGTAGCCTCTATGAAATTACCTGTGGAAGGGTCGGGCTGAGTGCTGCGCAGATGAACGAAATGAATCCTCTCAAGATACTTGCGGGCCATATCGGGTACCGCATTCCCCACCGAAGCGCTCAGCGATCCGGCACAGAAAGTAAGTCCGTTATG
>DCIQ01000137.1:3038-4585 GCA_002317435.1 Bacteroidales bacterium UBA1722
AAATCGTCCACCGCACCGTACAGCCAGTCTATATCCTCCGCGCAAGTGATGATGCGGGGCAGGCCGAGCACCTGATATGGAGGATCGTCCGGGTGGACGCACATCCTTATATCATATTCATTACATACGGGCATTATCCTCCCGAGGAAGTATTTCATATTCGCACGGAGCGCCTCCCTGTCGATCCCGTCGTACAGGGCCAACAGCTGCCGGAAGAGCCGCACGGGCTCCCGGTCCCCTTCACGGATATTTCCGTTCACGAATCCCTGGGTCTTCACGATGATCGAATCTATCAATTCATCCTTTTCCGCTTCGGTGATGACACGGTCCAGTTCCGATACTTTCCGGAGGGTTTCGGCGTCATAAGACTCTTCCGCCCCTTTCCTGCCGAGAATACGGATATCGAAATATGCGAACCGGGCATAATCGAAGTAGAGCGATGACGTACCGTCAGACCATGGATGGTACAGATCCGTCCGGATCCAGTCTATCACCGGCATGAAATTATAGCAGACGGTCTTCACCCCGCATCTGCCCAGATTCTCCAGCGAAACTATATAGTTGTCGATAAGGGCGTCCCTGCGCGGCCCCCCGTACTTTATCTCTTCACAGACCGGAAGACTCTCCACCACACTCCATTTCAGGCCGGCCGCCTCTATGTAATTCTTCAGATCGGTGATGTCCTCCACACTCCATATTTCTCCGTTGGGAATCTCGTGGAGAGCCGTGACTATCCCCTCCACGCCGATCTGCCTGAGCATATCGAGTGTTATCTTGTCCTTTTTACCGAACCAGCGCCAAGTGCGAAGCATAGTGTTATTCCAATATTTCGAGTCTGTTGTTACCGATATGTCCGGGACCCTTGAAGTCCGGACGATTTTGTAAATATAGTAAACTTTTCTTCAAAGTGTCCAAGTCATACACCATCGGACGAATATCGTCCGGATACGGCATCCCGGAAAACGTGCGGAAATAGAGCAGACAAGCGTTCTTCCACCAGATGGCATCGTGCCGCTGAATATCCAATTTCGCCTCCACGGCATTCCATCTGCGCTTATCGATATACGGACGGCACTCCTCCCATACCTTCCGGAAGCCTTCCACCCGGTTCACCCCTCTCTCGTAGCAGTGGCAGAGAGCATCCCACAAAGTCTCGCCGCTCTGCATGCGGTAATCCCAGGGAACGTGATGAAACCAGAGAATGAGATTTTCGGGGCAGGTCCCGATTTCATTATAGCGCGAGCGCAATTCCGGCGCGTAGCACCCGACGTTTCCGCTCCCCCGTTCAGTCCTGTCGAACCCCAGCCCTGCGGAATCCGCCCTATGATAATACGGAGGCTGCCAGTCCGAACGCATCCCGGGAATCGATGACCAGGGCTCCGGCCCGTAATGGTCCACGGTCGCGAACAAATGGTGCAGCCCCATAGGCATCATATACTCCACAGCCGCCTCGTGAGATTCACAGAGCATATCTATTGCCGAAGGCAATACACTCTTCCCGGCGTCGGGGCTGTTCAGTGCCGGGAAGGTCTGCAGCAGCCACTCGC
>DCIQ01000133.1:0-163 GCA_002317435.1 Bacteroidales bacterium UBA1722
CATCCAACATCCCTGCTCTCAGGGCAAGTGACCTGAACGGAAACTTCCAGACCCCGTCCACATGGTATCTGGAAGACGCTTCCTACATCCGCTGCAAGAATGTCACCATTACATACGACTTCACCAGACTTATCCGCAAGTCCACCCATCTCCTCGACCGCGG
>DCIQ01000133.1:184-2548 GCA_002317435.1 Bacteroidales bacterium UBA1722
AGTTCTCTGATGCTGTATGCTTCAGGTGAAAACCTCTTCACCCTCACCAAATATTCCGGACTGGATCCTGAATGCGGTGGCTGGGATGCTATGAAATATCCTGTTTCGAGGGTTATCTCACTTGGTATAAAACTCACATACTAATAAACATACGAGAAACGATATGAAAAAGATATATATTTTCGCGATTGTTGCTCTGGTCTCTATGACAGTTACGGGGTGCAAGGACTTTCTGGACGTTCAGCCGGAAGGGACTCCTACCACCGACACATATTTCCAGAATGATTCCCAGGCAGAGAATGCAGTCAAGGCCCTCTATGCTCCCCTGTATGATGGTGATGACGGTTTCGGCCGTGAGATCTATTGGGAGCAGGACGCTGCGAACCAGATGGTTCCCGGTAAATCGAAAGGTTGGGCAGGTACCCTCCTTACCATGAACTATACAGGTGATGAAGATCCTCTCCGTTCAAATTATAATCTCCTGTACAAGCTTTTCGCCCGTGCCAACTGGATGGTTCAGGCTCTCCTCGATAAGAAAGAAGTCACAGAATTGACTGCTGTCGAGACAAGAAGTCTCGGTGAAGCCTACTTTATGAGAGGTTTTGTCCATTTCTGCATAGCTTACCGCTATGGTACGAAGGATCAGGGTGTTCCCGCCGTTCAGTACGAAAAGGTACCGGAGGGTTACAACTATGACATTCCCGAGCAGCAGACATCTGTCATCAAAAACTATGAGATGATAGAAGCCGATTTCAATTCCGCCATGGAATATCTTCCTCTTTTTGACGAGTATTCAGCTGCAGAACGCGGTCGTGCCCATAAGGGTGCAGCCCTCGGTATGAAGGCACGTCTGTATGCCTACTGGGCTACGTGGGACAACACCAAATGGAAGGATGTTATCTCTGTGGTCGATCAGTTGGAACAGGCTCCTTACAGCAGGGGTCTCGCCACTTCCTACTCGAAACTTTTCGGTGTCGACTGGAATCCCGGTCCTGACGGATGGTGGGGACCCGAATATATCTGGTCCTTCCCCAGCAACGGAGGCGCCGACTCGAAACGAGGCGGTATCGAATGGACCGGTGTGGTTCTTGAAAACACCGGTTGGGGTGTCTATAACGGATGGGGTCAGAACAAACCGACCCTTGATGCCTACAGGGAATTCAAAAAAGACGGTGACACTACATTCATAGCAGGTACCGACTGGCGTGAAAACGAACGTCTTTACAAGTGTATCCTCCAGTACAACCAGCCTTTCCAGTTCCCTAAAGACAATACTCTGAAAGAAATCGTGTGGTGGAATTACTATTCATCCATGGATATCGAGACCGGTTTCCAGATCAACAAATGGATGGAAGCCTGGACATTCCCCGACTGTGTGAATGCAGGTTACGTAAACTACAGCGGTGACTGGCCGACATCACGTTGCAACTTCCACTGCCTCCGTTTCGCTGACTGTCTGCTTCTCCGTGCAGAGGCTTATCTGGCCGGTGAGCCTAAAGATCCCACGAAGGCGACTAAAGATATAAACAAGGTACGTGCACGTGTGCATCTGGACACTCTGATGGCAGGTTCCGCCACTATGAAAGACATCTATCACGAACGCTACTGCGAACTCTGCTATGAACCCGCTTCCGACCACTTCGCAGACCTGAAGCGCTGGGCTGTCAGCGGTGATGCCACCATCAAGGCTCTCGCCATCAAGGAACTTGAGAAACATCCCGACGTTCTTCACTATGTGAACAGAAAGGACCCTCAGTCCGCACTTGATCCTGCATACGATTACACAACTGAGGGCGGAAGTCCGTACGAGGATTTTATCTCTCCTGCCAAAAAGTGGGCTGATTACAAGATCGTATTCCCTTATCCCTCGACTGAGATTTCCAAGTCTGCCGGAGCACTCAAGCAGAATGCAGGATATTAATAGATTAACATTCAGCTAATTTCTGAAAAAATGAAAAAAATATTGTATTCAATTATAGGACTGGTTTTCCTGTGCACTTCCTGTGCGGAGAATGCCATTCCCCAGCTGGACCAGAATCCTTACAGAACCATAGTGGAGTATCTTCCCGGTTCATTCGATATGGAGGTCACCGGAACAGTGACTCCCGATGAAGCCTACGACTGGATTACAGTGGCACAGAGCGGTAAAACAGCTACATTCACACTCAGGAGAAATACTACGGGTGGTATCCGTCGTGCTGAGTTCTCTATGTCCGGCAGTTCTTATAAAGTAATCGTAAATCAGGAAGAACACTCTCTCGAGGCTTCCAATACTGCGGAATTCCTGAGTCAGTCAGGTGACAAGGCCACTATCAGCTGTATGGTTTCCTCCAATTTCCAGGATGACTATTCCGGAGATTGGGG
>DCIQ01000074.1:0-770 GCA_002317435.1 Bacteroidales bacterium UBA1722
AAGAAAATGGAAGAAGCCGCCCGCGCGCTGGATTTCGTCCAGGCGGCGAAGTTCCGGGACGAGATGTACGAACTCCAGAAACTCAGAAAGAGCTAGCGGCCGGCCTATTCGCTGATACGGGTGGCGGAAGTGACCCCGCGGGTCTTCTTCAGCGCCGACAGAATCTTGTCGAGCTGGGCGTTCGAAGATACCAGCAGCTGCACACGAATCTCGAAATCGGACGTGTTTCTGCCGCTCCGCGGCAATAGGGACGACGAGCGGAGTGCGACCATGAATGTATTGATTACCGTCAGGACCGGAGAATAGACGGTGGCATCCTCCACTATAATCTTCAGCGAAGCCTGGAACTTGCCGGAGGCGGCACTCTCCCTCCACCGCACCTTCTGGATACGGTAAGGGTAATTCTCGATGAGACGTGCGGCATTCGGGCACGACATCCTGTGGATTTTGATCCCCTCCTTCACCGACACGAATCCGAAAACCTCATCCCCGAAAATAGGATTGCAGCACCGGGCCATCTTATAACCGATATTCCCCAACTTCCCGTCTATGACCAGATAGTCACCGCCCCCGGAAGGGAGGAAATTCTTCTCCGAATTCTTCTTTTTATCCTCCACCACGGTCTCTTCCTCACGGGTGAGGTAATCCTTCACATCCTTCAGGTCTATGTCCTCATCGGCGATGGCGGCATAGAACTCATTGGTGGTCTTGAGTTTGTACTTCTTGCAGAGAGCAGCCACATCCTCGTCGGGAAGTTCCAGCTTCCAGTT
>DCIQ01000074.1:938-2203 GCA_002317435.1 Bacteroidales bacterium UBA1722
ATCACCTGACCGGTATTCATCTTATCCTTTATGGAGGCCGGTTTCCCGTCCACCAGGGCGCCCGAACACTTCAACCCGAGATTAGAATGGATATCGAACGCGAAATCCAGGATACAGGCATCCGCCGGGAGGCGGCGGAGCTCTCCGTCAGGGGTGAACACGAACACCTCGCTGCTCATTATCCCGACGGGATTCTCATATTCATCCGCCGAACCGGTCTCCAGATTATGGCGCACCGTCTGCAGCCAGTCGGTCAGCTGCCCTTCCCTCTTTATCCCCTTGTAAGACCAGTGGGACGCCACACCGTTCTCGGCGACGCTGTCCATCCTCTCGGTCCTGATCTGAATCTCCACACAGGCTCCGGAAGTGTCACTTACAGTGATATGGAGGGATTCGTATCCGTTCTTCTTGGGATTTGTTATCCAATCTCTCAGACGGTTGGTATCGGGAGTGTATTCTTCTGTAACTATCGAATAGGCCTTCCAGCACATCTCCTTCTCCTGCTCCGGGGGACAGTCGATTATTATGCGGATGGCCAGTATGTCGTAAACCTGCTGGAAAGTGACGCCCTGCTTCTGCATCTTCCTGAAGATGGAATATGCCGTCTTGGTGCGGCTCTTCAGCCTGGCATTTATCCCTGCACTCTCAAGTTTCTGCTTCAGGGGTTCTATGAAAGCACCTGTGAGCTTCACCCTGTCAGGTTCGGTGGCCCGGAGCATATTGGTGATCTCCCTGTATTTCTCGGGCTCCGCACACTTGAAATAGATATCTTCCAGCTCGCTCTTTATCTTATAAAGCCCCAGCTGATGGGCAAGCGGCACATAGAGGAGTATGGTCTCCGTAACCTTCCTCTCGTATGAAGCCTTCGGCAGAAGATGGACGTTACGCATCACCTCCAGCCGGTCCGCCAGTTTGATTATAATCACCCTCGGGTCCTTCGAGTAACTTACTATCAGACGCTTGTAATTCTCGGCTTCGAGGTGGGTATCCTTCGGTTTGATCGCCGCTATCCTGTTCAGCGACTCCGCCATATCGATCTCATCTCCGGTGAACGTCCCTTCGGGAACACCATTCAGAGCTTCCGGACAGAACCGGAGCATCTCGTGGAGAAATACGGCCACGACAGCATCATATCCGAGGGTCCCCGCGATTATGGACGCTGTCCCTACGGGATGTTCGATAAAGGGATGGTGATTCTCCCGTTCCTTGCCCGAGAGAGCCTTGAAGGCCAGTTCATACGCTTTCCTGATGCGTTCCTGCTCTTG
>DCIQ01000074.1:2329-6456 GCA_002317435.1 Bacteroidales bacterium UBA1722
CCCCCGTCGGGACCGAGTTCTATTATATGGTCCGAGGCGGCTATGACATACGGGTCGTGCTCTACGACTATGATGGTATTCCCCTTATCAGTCAGTGCCCTGAAAGACTTCAGCAGTTTCTCGATATCATCGAAATGAAGTCCGGTGGTGGGTTCGTCGAAGATGAAGAGGATATGCCCGTCATTGCCCGGCTGACTCTCCTTCCCCAAGAATGATGCCAGTTTCACCCTCTGGTTCTCTCCCCCGGAAAGGGTGCTGCTGCTCTGCCCGAGTTTCACGTAACCCAGCCCGACATCATGAAGAGGTCCGAGCCTTACGGCAATTTTCCTGGCCATCGGCTCCCCCTCCGAAAAGAAGGATATGGCCTCATCGACTGTCATGTCCAATATCTGGCTGATATCCTTGCCGCGGTACTTGACTTCAAGAATGTCAGGCAGGAAGCGCCTGCCCCCGCAGGACTCGCAGGTCATCACTATGTCAGCCATGAACTGCATCGGTATCTTCACGGTCCCTTCCCCCTGGCATTCGGGACAGCGTCCGCCGTCTATATTGAAGGAGAAATGCGAATGGCCGTAATTGTTCAGTTTCGCATACGGCTGTTCCGAGAACAGTTTCCTTATATCGTCATATACTTTCAGATATGTCACCGGATTCGAACGGGAATTCTTCCCGATGGGATTCTGGTCCACATATTCCACCGAAGATATCCTGCCGAGGTCCCCTCTCAACTCCCTGAAGGTCCCCGGTCTGGAAGCAGTCTGTCCCAGATGGCGCATCAGGGCGGGATAAAGGATGTCCCCCACCAATGTGGATTTGCCGGAGCCGCTGACACCTGTCACGGCGGTCATGACCTGCAGAGGGAAACGCACGTCGATATGCTTCAAGTTATTCTCGCAGGCATCGCACACTTCTATGTAACTGCTCCATCGCTTTTTGGCCGGAGCCGCGGATATTTTCTTCCTGCCGAGGAGATACTCGAGGGTCAGGGACTTGGGATATCGCTCCGTCAGATGTCCGTCCGATGAGGCGTCCCGACCAGGAGGCGGTCCCTGATAGACTATCTCCCCACCGCCGGTTCCTGCCCCGGGACCGATATCCACCAGCCAGTCCGCAGCACGGATTATCTCTTCATCGTGTTCCACCACTATCACCGTATTCCCGAGGTCGCGCAGGGAACGGATTACTGAAATAAGTCTCTGAGTATCCCTGTGATGCAGTCCGATGCTGGGTTCATCCAGTATATACATCGACCCGGTCAGGCTGTTCCCGAGCGAAGAGACCAGATTGATTCTCTGGCTCTCTCCTCCTGACAGGGTATTGGAAGCCCTGCTGAGAGTCAGGTAGTCCAGCCCCACGTTCATCATATAGTCCAGTCTCTGAGTAATCTCCTTGAGCGCCCTGGATGCTATGGCCGTGTCGTGCACGTCCAGTTCCAATGTGTCGAAGAAAGATTTCAGGTCCCTTATGCTCATCGACAGAAGTTCGGCGATATTCTTCCCCCCTATGCGCACATAAAGAGCCTCCCGACGCAGGCGGGTGCCTCCGCATTCCTTACAAATCGTTTTCCCGGTATAGCGGCTGAGCATATAGCGGTTCTGCACCTTGTAGCGTTTCGATTCGATCTCCTTGAAGAAAGGGAGGATTCCTGTGATCCTGCCGCTCCCGTTCCACAGTTTATCTTTCTGTTCCGCGGTAAGTTCGTGATACGGGGTGTGGACCGGTATCCCCTCCTCTGCGGCATTCAGGATAACCTCTTCCTTGAAATACCTCATAACCTCCCCTCTCCAGCAGGCTATCGCATCCTGATATACGGACAGGGACTGGTCGGGCACCACCAGAGTCTCGTCTATGCCCATCGTCTTTCCGAAACCTCCGCAGACCGGACACGCTCCGAGAGGATTGTTGAAATTGAACATCCATTCCGAAGGATGGTCGAAAGAGATGCCGTCGGCTTCGAACAGGCTGGAGAAAGACTTGAAGGTGTATCGTGAAGGTTCTTCATCAGGACAGCATGCCACCGCCACATGACCGTTTCCCTGATCGAATGCGGTCCTGACGGAGTCCTGAAGTCCGGACAAAGTATCTTCATCCGGGACTTCGCCCTCCCTCAGAATAATCCTGTCCACGAGGAGGTACACATCCGCGGTATCATACTCCTCCGAATGGCTGAGTACGGTATCTATCTTCACGGTCTCTCCTCCCGATGATGTCAGTGCATAAAGTCGGGAGAATCCGGATTCTTTCAGTTGGAGAAGTCTCTCCACCCTGTATTTCGACTCTCCCCAACGGATATCGGAGAGGAGGAATATCTTCCCTTTCTGTGCCGTAATATAGGCTGTCACGCTTTCTGGAGTATCACATACCACCTCTTCTCCGCTTACGGGAGAGTATGTGCGACCTATCTTCGCATATAGCAGCCGCAGATAATCGGAGATCTCCGTGGTGGTGCCCACCGTAGAGCGCGGATTTCTGGTGTTCACCTTCTGTTCGATGGCCACTGCCGGCGGGATGCCGGTGATGCTTTCCACCGAAGGTTTGGACATTCTCCCCAGAAACTGCCTCGCGAAGGAGGAGATGCTCTCCGCATATCTTCTCTGGCCCTCAGCGAAGAGAGTGTCGAAAGCCAGAGACGACTTTCCTGACCCCGACACGCCTGTTATGACCACGAATTTATCCCTCGGGATATCGAGAGATATCCCCTTGAGATTATTCACTTCCGCCCTGCGGACGGATATATCGTTTGTATGATTCTGCGTCATTACTGTTCCGGATATGGAATATGGCTCCAGTATCTCCATCCGGCCGGAGTCAATGCCATACACACTCTATCCGTAACGCGAAGATAACATTATTTGGTCAAAGAAGTGTCCACCCCTTTTTTTATTGAACGGCGTGGCCAAATAATGTTATCTGACATGTCTGACCGGGGGACTAATCCCCGGCCCCCTGCTCGCTCTTCCTTTTCGAAAAAGCCATATAGAGGTTTTGAGGAAACAAAAAAACGAAACTCCGTTTCATAAGGCTTGGTTACGCTTCCGCAGAGCCTTCCGAAACGGAGTTCCGGTGTTCAAACATCAGCTCACAATTCATTATCACTCTATCCTACATAGGACACAAATAATAAAAACTGATTATCTTATCATCTTTCACTCGCACGTGAACGTATGCATCCGGATCATTCATTTCACAATCATAAAAAACCACTCCCCTCTCTGAATCTGTTGATTCCCTGGAACATCTGGATTCAATCCGGCTGAAAGGATCTCCGACCTTGACTCCTCCCTGAAACAAATTAGGAAACATCGTAAATCTCGATGTACGAATAGAATATTCACTTAAAATACCATCGATAAATATGAGCCTTTCTTTATTGTTGTAGTAGTAATATTCATATGTCTCATCACGTTCATTGACATTATTCTCATATTTTTCAGGAGTGCCGAACAAAGCGATCACACCACTTTTGGTCATTTCTCCGGAGACGCCCTTTATGTCCTGGGCATTCGACAGCATGCTCAGACAGAGCACGGCTGATAAAAAAAGTATTCTTTTCATATTCGTATTGTTAATCATCAAAATCATATTTGTAATCATCACATTCTATATCGGTAATCGCAGTTTTATCTTTGGATACGGTACCGTTGACATACGGAGCGGGGTCCGCTTTCTTTCCGTCCACACTGGCATTCAGGTGGAGATGAAGGGTCTTGGCCTCAATACCGTTACCCGTCTGACCGGTATAGCCTATCAGTTCTCCGGCATATACCAAATCATTCGACTTGAAAGGTTTGCCGGTACGGGGATTGGTCGCTATCGCATTTCCGGCACGAAGATGCCAATAACCGAGACTCACCCGATGACCACCTATGCGCGATGTAACGTATATTCGGTTACCGGCATCATCCGTGTCTCCTTTGTAACTGTCGGGGTAAACCCATTCTCCGTCCGCATTTTTATGCCTGTCCGGCTGCCCCGAGACCACCTTGCCGATGATTCCGTCATACATCGCATATACTGGCGTGCCGACTTCGGCTGCGAAGTCGATACCATCATGACTCTTCGTTCCGCCATATCTAGTATTTCCGTACGTCGCGCCAACGATGCTGCCGCTCTGTGTAGGGGCCAGA
>DCIQ01000074.1:6529-13379 GCA_002317435.1 Bacteroidales bacterium UBA1722
CTGTGGAATATGGCCGTGGATGTAATGTCTTCTTCCACTGTTACAAATGCAGTTATTGATGATGAGCTGTAGGTCCCGACCCAGTGTTCGAAACGCCAGCCGCCTTCCGCTGCGGCACCTATGAGTATCCTCTGATTGGGGACATAAGAGCCGGAACCGACGGTATGACCACCTTCAGTCGCAGTGAGTTTTACAGTATAGACTCCCCTGTCCATCTGTTTCTGGTTAGCCTGTGTGTTCTTATTGGTTACTCCCGTGCCGGATCCACCGCGTTTGGTATTACCGCTACCTCCTCCTGGTTTACCCGTTTCTCGACCCGTCGCGCCCACATCATCCGTGATGTCTTTTCCTTTCTTTTCTTTCCTGTCAGCATAGCAATAGGCCGCCTCAAGTTCTTCTATTTCCGGTTCCTCTTCATCTTCCACATTTCTGCCACCACCATCTACCATAAAAATCTTATTATAATAACACGTGACAGCATCACGGAGGCGCATTTTCGTCTGGCATTCTGATTCACCGGCACACAGGTACATCACGTTCCTTCCCACAGTATCCTCGCCGGGAGTTATGAACCCTGACCAACGAATGGGGTTACTGCTGAATCACAACATCTGGATATACTCTCCTTCAAGGGTCGAATATATGCATATTCCCTGAAATCTCTCCCTATGTGCATAAGTAAAATCACTTGGAGAAACAGAACCTTCAGGCATTCGGTCAGGCACCATAGTCACAACCATATAATCAACCGTGTCCACAGACGTGTCCACAGTCTTGATGAGGTATATCTTAACCGCTGACGATGTCTCCTCATATGAGTTCAGATTCCTGTCTTCACTCAGGGATACCGATTCCTGACAATATTCGCTGAAAAACGGAATGGATGTGATGGTGTACTGATTAACTGTGATGGTCTCGGCACGGTTCCTGTCCAGAAGTGACTCCAGTGTCAAGAGGATGTCATTTTCTGCGTATCCGGAACCCTTTGTAGCCGGATTAAGATTATATTCCTCGATGTCCGCGAAGAAAGGAAGACGTGAGGAGCGGACCATTATTCCCTCCAAGGCAGCAGTTTCAGAATCCACGGACACCTCATCAACGAGAGTGCGCTGGCACGATGACAGGAACAGCAGGGCCGAAAAAATCAGAAGCCACTCACAGACCGCACACCGGCAGATAGATAGATAGATGCTTTCATAGGCATATACAATTATTTGGTATGAAATGTTAGTATCCTGCTATGTTTTCGCAAAAGTAACGGATACGATTACCAACCGGCCGACAAACAGATGTAAAAATGTGTAAATATTTACAAAAAACACATATGGCATAAAACTGTCCAAACTTTGGGGTTTACACCTTTTTATAATGCTTCCCTTTCTTTGGATATTAATACCAGAAGAGGATCCGTTCATGTTTCGCTAAAGAAATAATGTCATGAAGGTGTCAGGTGTGACAACTTGGATTTTTGAGATTTTGAAATCTTTAACATTATCCGTAATGATTATGTCACAGACTGTGTCGGCGCAGGCGCATTCAACAGCATCCTCGAAATCCCCGGCATAATTCTCGACAGCCCAGTCTATTTCCTTCTGTCCGACGGACAGGACCTGAACGATGTCGCATATGGAAGCGATGGCCTTGGGTATTTCCTTTTTCGGAAGTACCTTGTGTCTTTCGAACAGGTATGCAAGGGTGCAGATGACGTTGCTGGATGTGAAACATTCCAGTTTGTCCGTTTCTGCAAGGGCGAGGACAGCTTCGATGGTATCAGCGTTTTTCCTGTCCGCGAAGAAGTCCATCAGTGCGCAGGCATCCAGAAAGATTTTTTTCTTATTCATAACCCAATGCATGTTTTGCCCGTGGGTCATCTTTCACCATGTCTGATGTCAGTTTTGATGCGACTCCCCTGTATTTTGACAATCCTCCGGCAAGTTTGAAACTTGACTGCCGGTTATTGCGATAATTGTCGATGTATTGTATCATGAAAGATTCTATGACCTTGCTTCTGGAAAGCCTGAGCTGCTTTATTATCGAATCGAACTGATTCAGGGTGTTTGTCTGCGTCCTGACAGAAAAGTTGGTTGTATTTTCCATTGTAGACATGTATTACATTTCACTGAATAAATGTAATACATTTGAAGGAAATACCAAACATCTCTCCATATTTTCACCCGATATCGGATAATGACATAAGTGCACTACATCCTGTTCTTGGCCGACTGGCCGGCACCCGTGCCTTTATACTTGCTGTCCGCGCTGTTGAATCTGTATGATATCTGAAGCTGGATGCAGGGGCTGAACCTGTCATTGCTCTGACGGACGAAACAGTTTCCGTAGTCAGTTCTGAAATAGATGACGTTCCTGTTGAGAATGTCACTGAATGTGAGACGGAAGTTCAGGGCATCGTTCTTGAGGAATGATTTGCCTACTGCCATACTGAGATTATGCATGGGTTTCTCTATCTCTGCTATAAGTTGATTGAACGGACTGACATATTGATAGTCGGCTTCGAGGACCCAGCCGTGCTTGAAACGGAATGCATTGTTCGCCTGGACCAGATACATAGGGGCGTCGAGGTCTATGTTCCGCGTGCCGCCTTCCACTCTGGGATCGATTACGGCAGTCTTGAAAAACTGTTGTTCGATACCTATGGTATAATTGGGATGCCATACCCCTATGGTAGGCGAAGCGTTCAGGTAGAAGCAGAGTTTATTCAGAGGGTCCTTGACATTCGCATACTGAATCATCGCCACCCCGTCATCGTTCCATGGATATGCCTTCTGATAGAAACTGTTCTGCACGTTCTCATACATCCCCGTAAATGTCAGGAACTTCCAATTCACATTCAGGGAAAGGGTCCTCTGAATCTCATTCAGCATCTTAGGATCTCCTGTCTGATAGGTGAAGCGATTGTCGTATGTGATCTCACTGGTAAGCTGCGAGTATCTGGGACGGACTGTTTTTCCCGTATAGCCGAGATTGAAACCGACCTGACCGGCCTTGGCCGAGAAACTGAACGACGGGAACCAGTTGTTCTGCACACGGTTCAGATTATTTCTGGAATCCAGATTATCCATATAGTCATAGTTTACGTGCTCGTACCTGATTCCTGCACTTATCTGTCCGAACGGAAGTCCGAAGCCGTATTCCAGAAAACCTGCGACAGTGTTCTCCCTGATATTGAAATCCGAAGAGGGAATCTCTATTTTGGTGATATTGTAAACCTGTCCTCCATAGACATAGGTTTCTTCCGCCCCGGCCTGAAGCGTACCTTTCCATATCGGATGGGAGAGAATTAACTTCCCGGCACCCATATCGGTTTTGCTGACGGAGCCGGACTCGATGTATGCCGGGGTGGCCCAGCTGGTTTCATTCACTACGGTGCTCCTGTCGTTCCGTCCCGAAACGAAATCCGCGTTGAAGTTTATGTGCAGTTTCTGAATGTTCCCGTCATAATAGAGGTTCCCGCTCCAATTCCGGTTTGTCGGATCGTTGGAATCATTGACGGCATAAACGTGGTCTATCTTCACACCGTCGGTGAACACGTCGTCATCCATAATCAGACGGCTGTTTCCGATATTGTTGTCGCTGAGTTCCACCTTGGCTCCGAGCGAGTGGTCGTCATTTATCTGCCAGTTGGCACCCGCTACATACTGGAATCCCCCGTTATGCCCCCTATAGTCGAGATCTCCTTCCTGAACATTCGTTTTGATGCCGTAATCCTTGGCCACGACGGTTCCTCCATATATGTCACTTATCTGATACCCGCGCTGGTTCCAGTACACAAGCTTCCCGAAGAAGTCCCAGCCCTTTTTTCTGTAGTTCAGGTCGAGAACCGACCAGGAAGGTTCGAAATCCTTACAGTTATAGAGATGCTGTCTGGCCTGGCTGGTGAGGGCGAAGCTGAAACCGTCACCCTGATGCTTTATGGTCCTTATCCGCACCACCGCACGGACTTCTCCGCCATAGGCGGCACCCGGATTGGAGACTACGTCGATGGATTTGATATCTTCCGACATGAGATTCCGAAGGTCGGAATTGTCCGTTACTTTCCGCCCGTTTATATAATAAAGGGGTGCTCCACGCCCTATCACCTCCAGATTTCCGTCTTTTGAAATCATTCCCGGTATCTTGCCGAGTACATCGAGGGCGTTACCGGAATGCTGCAGAACGGAACCTGCTATATTGGTCACCACAGCATCCCCCTTGAGTTCCGTTTTCGGGAGAGAGGCACTCACTACCGCCTCTTCCAGCATCTGCGAGTCCTGTCTCATCCGTATGACCAGGCCATCACTGTATGAAGAGACAGGAAGAACTGTCGTCCGATATCCTATCATCGAGACCTGAATCAGGTCTCCCTGTCCCGTCATTTCGAATTTCCCGTCGATATCAGTTACGGTCCCCGTCACAGCCGAAGTGTCGGGAAGGGTACACAAAGCCACCGTGGCGAACTCCATCGGAGCCCCGTTCTCGTCATTGATGATTCCCGTGAATGTCTGTGCCATAGCCTGAAAACCCAATGTCGCGAGGGCGAAAACCGCGACCGTCAAATTTCTGTAAATGTTCATCATCTCTCAAATTTATTCCGCACCACACTGCACACAGTCCGGGCCAAAAAGTTACTTATCTGATTATCAGATATTATCATTCATCCATCCATCTGTATAGTGTAAAAGTTTTTTACACTATCTGTCAATATTCTTTACACGCCCGTCTGAAATCCATCGCAAAAGAATTTAAAGAATATCCGCAAATACATAAAATTTATCGTATCACAGTATATTTTATTCTTTCACACCCTAAGGATATGACCGTTCGCACCTTGATGAATAAGGTCCCGTATGCACAAAAACGATTAATCTGCAACTTCCGCTGAAGTACGGTACTCAAGTTTCGCAAGTGCGGAACCCGGCAATCATCTGACGACGATTTCATCAGTGAACAGGAATCCGCCGAATCGGCTGTAGTGCGCCTGATAACGGATATAACGGCATTCTGTCCCGCCGCTCCATTCGAAAGTCCCGAATGAAAGCCCCTCGTCGCGGACCACCTCCCGGGAGATACGGGCCATTTCACTGAAAACGACAGAGTCGGATGATGCACTGATGATGACTTCTGCGGGGAGAAACACGCCAGGTTCGCATATCTGCATGAAATCGGCACCGACATAACTGATTTTCCTCCGTTCTCCGAGATCGATGGTGACATCGAGTCCGGGACCGCCTATGAACCCCTGCCATTTCTTGTCTCCGTAGCTCCACCCGCCTCTGAGCCCGTCGGTCAGCGTACCGTCCCCGGCAGCGGCATAGCCCGGATAATATCCGGCATCCTGTCCGTAAGTGACTTTACAGCCTACGGCAATATGTTCTTCCGCCCGGAGGGATTCGGGACGGTCACCGACCTCCCTCCGGAGGTCCATGGCGTTATATCCCGCCTCACGCAGGCGCTCGGTCTCCACCAAGGCGCGGGCATGGAACTGCTCATAATTCCTCAGTCTCTGCGGGCTCCATCCCATCTCGGCGATGGCCAGCAGGCGGGGGTACAGCATATATTCGTTCTGTTCGGGGGTGGGGATGTACTCGGCCCACAGATTACCCTGCACTCCCCAGGCATTGCCGTCAGGCTCGAATGAATATACCTTTTCCAACGGGAGATATCCGCCTATGGCCTCCGGCTGGGAGTAAGGGGCATCCTGATAGTAGTCGAGATAGCAGTAGCCGGTGGGACAGAGTATGGTCCTGTGGCCTTCACTGATGGAGCGGCTTCCCGCTTCGGTGCCGCGCCAGGCGGTGATGGCCGCTTCGGCGGGTATTTCATCGTCGAGAACCTCATCCCACGCGATGATATTGCGCCCGCGGGCGCGGACGAAATCATTTATCCTCCGGATGAGGTACCCCTGAAGCCGGTCGGTATTTTCCAGGCCTTCCTCCTCCATCCTCTTCCTGCAGAGGGGGCAGGTTTTCCATGAGGCCTTGCCGGCCTCGTCCCCGCCGATGTGGATGTACTGCGAGGGGAACATCTCCATAACCTCGGTCAGCACATCTTCCAGAAATGTGAATGCCGCCTCGTTCCCGGGACAGAAGTCAGCCTGCTTATATGGCTCGTGGGTGCAGGAATACTCCGGATATGCTGTCAGAGCCTCTTCGGAATGGGCAGGCATCTCTATCTCGGGGATAATCTCTATATGCCGCCGTGAGGCATATTCCACCAGTTCCCTGACGTCATCAGCCGTGAAATATCCTCCGTACTCACCTCCGTAGAATCTGTCTCCGTACCACCAGTCCTTCCAGAGAGCCTGAGGTCTCCATGCCGCCAGTTCCGTAAGGCGGGGATATTTCTTTATCTCCAGCCTCCAGCCGGCCGCATCGGTCAGATGCAGATGGAGTCTGTTCAGCTTGTAGCGGGACATGGCATCCATCTGTTTCTTGATATATTCCTTGTCGAACCAGTGACGTGACACGTCGAGCATTATTCCGCGGTAGGCAAACCGGGGCTGGTCCTTTATTACACAGGAACGGACCCGGTCCGATTCTTCACAAATCTGCTCGAGAGTCTTCCGGCCATAGTACAGTCCGGCTTCCGCCGTGGCCTCGATACGGGCGCCTCCACGTGTCAATGTAAGCACATATCCCTCTCCGGAGGTTATTCCGTCTATGGTATCCTTCAGTTCGGTGACGACTGAAGATGTCAGACCTTCCGTTTTCACGCTTCCACCCGTATAAGTCACATTTTCAGGCACTGGGGTGACCGATATGGGCCGGACGGGCGTGCATCCGGCGACGGACATGAGCAGAATCGCCGGAACTGAAAGCATTTTGTGTATTTTCATCTCGTATTGTGATATAGG
>DCIQ01000057.1:0-13980 GCA_002317435.1 Bacteroidales bacterium UBA1722
TACCGTGCTTTAGCGGAAGTTACAGATTAAGGCATTTCAACGCAACAAGAAGCAGCTAAAAACACTTCTATTTCAGCACTTTATATAATATCTATCTTCGCTCTCAGAAAGTTGATTCGAATAGAAAACGACAATGAGAGCACTGCCATCAATTGCATTCAATGACTTCTCGGGAACAGCCGGAGATGTGACCGCCAGGGCGACAAAAGCCGGGACGGTTCTCACTTATAGGGAAGGGTACATTCCCTGGGATATAGTTTGGTCGAATAGAATGTGCTCAGATATGTGAAAAGCATATCGAGGTTGTCCTTATAATTTTTGAACAGTTCTTTTATATCTTCGCCAACCTTGAAGAAGTCGATGATGATGCAACTTCTATATTCCCGGCGGGCAAACTCTTCCACAAGATAGCTTTTACCAACGCGCCTTGCACCTTCTATCATCATGGCAGATTTCCCGTTACGTTTATTCTTCCACGTCAGCAATTCATCATATAGTTTTCTTTTCATCACGTAATCAAGCTTCTTATATTACTAATCTTACACGAAATCAAGCTTTAAAATGTTTCATTTTTACACGAAATCAAGGCAAATGTATGCAATACTGACATTCTTTGCAATAGCTGACTTGTGCTTCTTCTTTGGTGATATTCATATTTGGGGAAGATTTCTTTTTAGCTCAGACACTATTCCTTTATCTGTAATTTTAGCAAGGCAAGTTCATCACTCTGTTCGTTGGTGCTGCATACAAGACCATTCAGAAACAAGTAAGTTCTGACGGTTCTCCCCACAGGTCATCCGGAGGCCTTTCGCTTCAGCGGCCAGTCAGGTCTCCGGAGGACCTGCGGGGAGAACTGACCACTTCAAAAATAACAGTCTGAAAAAGAGACTCCTCTGAATAGTGCCACACAATATCTCTGTCTGAATCCCAAAGGGTGCCACGGAGCCGTAGTCCCGGGGAACTTCAACAGGACCACCTATGCATCTGCTGAACTTCTTCTTTAAGAATAGAGTCTGCAAAATACTCTGGCAGTCACATCTATGTTTTTTTCAGTGCCCCGATTATGTTCACATAAAAAATAATTCTAAATTTGCGAACAGTCTTAATCTCTATCAGTTATGCCTAGTACGGAAATTCAATCATTGATACCTGTAATCAGGGACGTTTTCAAAAGTCAACCTATTGAAAGGGCGTACCTGTTCGGATCTTGCTCCAGAGGAGAAGAGACTGAAAACAGTGATGTGGATATACTGGTCAAATATACCGATAACAACGGCCTGTCTCTTCTTGACATCTCACGCTTGATAGTGCTTCTTAGCAGTAAACTTAACAGACGGGTTGACTTAGTCGAAGAAGGATATCTCAAACCATTTGCTGTTGACAGCGTCAATCGCGATAAAATTAAGATTTATGAGAGAGCAAATTCGAGATAATGAGCGGTTGCAGCATATTCTGGATGCAATAGATGCATTGGAACAAGGAGCGCAGCGCTATACAGCCCAACAGGCTGCAGAGGACTGCATAATCTATTTCGGTTTTGTAAAGCAAGTCGAGATAATTGGTGAAGCCGTATATATGTTGAGCAAAGACTTCAGAGCCGCTCATCCCGAAGTGGAATGGGAAGCGATCGAAGGGATGCGCCATGTTCTTGTTCATGGATACTATCAGATTTCTCCGGATAAGGTTTGGGCGGTCATTTCAAAAGATCTGCCAGTATTGAGACCCAAGATAGAGAACCTTCTGAATACCTTACAGAATAGAGAAAAAAGAAAAGCCTCCCAGTAAAACTGAAAGGCTTCCGGAGTAGTTCATAGGGGAATCGAACCCCTATTACAAGAATGAGAATCTTGCGTCCTAACCATTAGACGAATGAACCATCTCATTAGGGACTGCAAAAGTAGGGATTTTTTCCAAATCTCCAAATAGCAGTCCCATATTTTTTGAGATTCACTATGTGAAGAGTTACAGAACCTTGGCCAGTCCTGCCTCCAGACGCGCTACGGATTCTTCCCTGCCGATGAGGTACATGATGTCAGTGGCGCTGCCCGGGGTTATCATAAGTCCCGATACGGCGATGCGGACGGGCCACATCAGGCGTCCCAGTTTCAGCTCATGGGATTCCGCCAGAGCGGAGAAGGCCTCGTTAAGAGCATCCACCGTCCACTCCCCGATGCAGGGGATAATCCCCAGAGCCATACGAATATACTCCGCAGAGGTCTCGAACGTGGACTTGTTCTTCTTGTTCAGGAACAGTTCCTTATCGTACGAAGGCATCTGAGACAGAAACGCTATCTGCTGAGGTATCTCCGAATACTTCTGGATACGGGGCTGCATCAGCGAAGCGATATGCTCCCACTTATCGGCAAGAGGTGTCCCTTCTATACCGGCATAAGGGAAAGCCGCCTTACGGAAATACTCCGGATCGAGCATCTTCATATGTTCCCCGTTCACCCAGTTGAGCTTCTGGTAATCGAAGATGGCCGGGCTCTTGTGGATGCCCGCAGTGCGGAACTGGGCCCTCAGCTCGTCCATCGTGAAGATTTCCTGCTCGGTCCCGGGATTCCACCCCAGCAGGGCGATATAATTAATGATGGCCGAAGGCAGATAACCCTCCTCCACCAGAGCCTGGAAACTCACGGCCCCGTGGCGCTTCGAAAGCTTCGATACTGTCCCGTCCGGCCCCTTCCCGCAGATGAGCGGGAGATGGATATATTCGGGAGCCTCCCATCCGAATGCCTGATAGAGCAGCAGGTACTTCGGATTCGAGGAGAGATATTCGGAACCGCGGATTATATGGGTGATGCCCATCAGGTGGTCATCGATTACGTTTGCGAAATTGTAGGTGGGCATCCCGTCGCTCTTGAGGAGAATCTGGTCGTCCAGAGTGCTGTTCTCCACGGTTATCTCTCCGAAAACGAGGTCATTCCATCCGGTGCTCCCTTCCAGGGGAATGCGCTGGCGGATTACGTATGGTTTGCCTGCGGCAATATTGGCTTCCACTTCCTCGGGGGTGAGGTTTCTGCATTTGCGGTTATAGCCGGCCTGGGGGGTCTCACTGTCTTCCTTCGGGTCATCCTTCTGACAGAAACAGTAGTATGCGTGACCGTTCCGTACCAGTTCCTCGGCGTATTCGCGGTACATCCCCTTGCGTTCGCTCTGGATGTAGGGACCGTAGTTCCCGCCGATGTCCGGACCTTCGTCGTGCTGCATCCCGGCGGTCTTCAGTGTGTCGTAGATCACTTGGGTGGCACCTTCCACGAAACGGTTCTGGTCCGTGTCCTCTATGCGGAGAATGAAATCGCCGCCGTTAGCCTTGGCATACAGGTATGCGTACAGGGCGGTGCGGAGATTTCCGATATGCATATACCCCGTGGGACTCGGGGCGAAACGTGTTCTTACTTTATCGCTCATGATGTCTTCAAATTTTGTTTCAGGTCGCAAAGATAAGGAATCCTCCGGTTATCTGATTACATTCAGTACCGCCGGTCCGCAGAGTCCGGCGTGCGGAGTCCCCCTGTAGGGGGTGGGGATAGTCTGATAGTAGTTGGCCAGGGAACTGTAAACCAATACTTCGACAGTGTTTTCACCCATCCCTGTCAGAGAGGATATGTCAGTGGAATACGGTGCTCTGAGGAGTTCGTCCGCTTTCATCCCGTTGACGATCACCTCACAGGTGGCGTCCACTTCTCCCAGATCCAGTATCCATCTCCCGGAAGTGTCGTCGATGTGGATCTTCCTGGAGTAGAGGATACCTCCGGAATAATATTTCAGTGCTCCCTGAAGGGTCCAGTCACCTTCGGGCATTTTTCCTCCGTGACATTCCAGTCTGACGGGTTCCGCGAAGAATGCCGCTCCCGGGGCATCGGAATTCGGTGCGGCCAGGATGGTGACGGTGCTGACGTGAGGGTCGGGATGGGGGATGTCCGCCGTCAGGATACCATTTGCGAGGGTGAACGGTATGGATGTTCCGTCCACAGCCACTTCCCTGACGTCTCCGAGGACAGCGGCGGAGAAAGAATGTGTGCCCGGGGCTGTCTCGAAAGTGTATTTCCAAAGGTGCCTGTCTCCGTCGCACGGATACGGGCTGAACCGGAGAAAGTCAGTTCCGTACCATCTGGACGCCACTATGGTGTCGTAGGCGCTTCTGTCCTGCGGGATGGGGGCGGATTCAGGATAGAGCATCACCATCGAACGCTCGCGGGTATCGACAGTGTAGCAGACCAGTTCTTCCAGACTGTATTCTTCTTTCCGGGTATCTCTGTATTCGAGGAACATCCTGTGCCATCCTTCGCCCAGATGAACGGACTCTCCGCAGACGGGCCCGTCATCGATGAGCAGAACGGAAGGTGTGACTCCTTCCTTTATGATACGGTAGTCTCCGTCGGACGGGGCATACACGAAAGTCATAAACTGCTGGTCAGCTCCCCGGTCGAGAATCAGGAATCCGCGGTCCACCTTGGATTTGTTTCCGTGATATCCCTGGCTGCCCGGACTGTCGGTGACTCCGTACTGCCAGGACCATACGTAAGGTCTCCACCGTGAGTTGCGGCCGTCGCGGGTGAGCATATATGGCCCGTATCCGCAGATGTCCTCACCGGTCATCTCGGGGAAATCCACGTCCGGACATTCGCTCTTCACCCTGCGCACCTCCACACCTATCATTTCGTCCCGGGCGGGGAGTCTGAAATCCCCCCATTTGTTGTTCATGGTGGGGACTGTCGTTATGTCCCAGTCTCCGTCCAGAGGGATGGAAGTGACCGTTCCGGCCGTATGGTCCGAAGAAACTGCCGTCAGGGCTTCTCCCGGGGAGAATACCACCAGTTTCGAAGAGCCTTTCTCCCCGTCGAACCGGAGCCACGTTCCGTTTTCGTCTGTCCTGAGAGCCGGTATCTCCGTGATGGTGCCGTTCATCGCATCCCAGCATTCGACGCGGCCGTGGCAGCGGAAGAACACGCTGTCACCTTTTTCGACATCCATAATCATATAGACATCGTTCTCCGCTATCCTGCGGTGCAGGACGCGTCCCTCTCCGCTCCCGGGGAGGAAGTCGCGGACTATATGGCCGTCGATGAAACTGACGGCCCGCTCCGGGTTCTCGTCCAGTCTGAGCACGAGTCCTCCGCCGGCTTCGAAACGGGCTATGGCTTCCGCCGTATCTTCGTGCATGGCACGGATGTCAGCCAGAATGAGAACTTTATAATTCTCGCCTGCCACGGAGATGGTCCCGTCGGAGACTGAAGCGTTCTGCAGGGATTTGTAGTCTATGAAGTCGAAGTCTATGCCGGCCCTGCTGATGGTTTCGGAGACTTCGCGGCAGAAATCGAAATCAGTTCCCGGAATGGCCTGCATGGTCTCGGTGGGGTAGAGTATGGCCACATCGCATACGTGGCGTCCCTGGCTGAGAACGAAGCACAATCTCTCGGCGTAGCGGAGCCATTTCTTCATGTGGGGCCAGTAGGGCATCCGGAAGTGGAAGCTCGGGGGTGCCCATTCCCACCATCCGCCGTGGGTGGAATAATAGAGACCATGCATGCAGAGGAGATTGCCTCCGGCAATGATATGATGATCCAGCTGGTGGGTGAGGACGGCTCCGTTCGCATCCCAGCCCATGCTGTGGAATGCTTCCAGCCAGGTGCGGGGCCTCTGATAGAGATGGGCTACGCTGCTGGAGACTTTCGTCTGGGTGAAACTGCTGCCCCGGGCGGGGGCGTCGTTTCCGGGAGCGGTGAACCAGCTGGAGGCGCGGAAATAGTCCATATACACCGTCGGTTCCAGCCCGCGTCCCTGATTGTCGCACCCGTAGATGAGCCCGCGGCCGGCGTGCCAGTCGTAGATGGGTTTGAAGAAGCGTTCCTCCGTGAGTTCCGTAACCACTTCCGCATAGTCCAGCCGGGTCCTGACGCTCTCCTCTCCCTTGTCTTCGAAGAGGGATGGGAGGTGGGGTGTTATGTCATACCCTTTCCGGCGGAGGAACTGCTCCGGCATATCCTCGCACCAGGAGGTGAGGTCGGGGTAGTATGTGAGTTCGTCCTGGAAGAAATAGTTCATCCCTTTCCGTCCGCGGGCGTCCATATGGTCTTCGAAGGGCTGGAAATAGACTTCTATGATTCTCCGGCCGAGATCGGGGTGGAGGACAGGTGAAGCGGATGTGAATATCGCTGTCACGGAATCGTCAGCTGCCGGATATGTGGTGAGAGTGTGCTCGGGGAGCGGTGCTCCGGCGGGGACGGTTACGGTCTTCAGCCGGCCTTGATATGTTTCGAAGCCGGGGGTGGAAAGGGCGCGGTCCATAAAGTCGTGATTGCCCGGGAGGGCGAAGACATAATCATCCATCCCTACACCCATCCCGCGGTCAGCGCACAGCCCGGAAAAATCGTTCCATATCTTCCACCACTGCTCCCCGAAGGCCCGGGGCTGCCCGTAGTCCGCCACTCCGTTGGGACCGTGACCGGCGGCGTTCTCCAGGGTGTCCACCTGATGGTGGGTGTGGTTATAACTTATCGAGAATCCGTCGGTGGGGGAGTCCGCCAGCAGGTCCAGCTCCTCGCCGAGACGGTCCAGACGGAGAGTGTCTCCGGACCACCAGAAGAATGGGACGTTACCGTATCCGTCGGGAGGATTAAGGAATCCGCTGCGGATGTCTATGGCCCCTTCGGGGGAGGGGTAGCCGCGGAAGGCCTGGGGCGAACCGCCGTCGTCCCGGCATCCGGATATCGACAGAACAAATGCTGCCGTCAGAATAAGTGGTATGCTGTGTCTCATATTGTGTATTAAGACTTGGTTACTTTGAATATAGTATGATTTGGATTAGATTTGCAAATCTAATGATTACTCAGTACATATGAAAAGGATTATCCGCATCTTGACAGTTTGCGCTTTCGCGGTGTATATGACAGCCTGCTCCCATGATGAATCTGTCGTATGGCAGATAGGTGAAAAAAATGATTCGTCCGCCGAATTCGCTCTGGGTCCGGACGGGTATGAAGACTATCTCGCTTCCGATCTGGGATTTGAGGACGGATACTTTATAGTCGGAAAGGATGACCCTGCCGAAAAGTTCTCCTATGTCCTTCCGGGACTGGAGAATCTGTGGGCTGGTTCTTCCGGCTCCTCCGGTTACCGTCCCCAGTGGGACAATCTCCTCTTTACCCTGAAAAATGTCGGGGAGAAGGAGCGTTTCTCCCTCATAATCGATATGCTGGACTGCGCACCTTCCGGGTGTGTGCTCAAATATGAAATCAACGGAGCCCAGTACGGCTCGCTCCGTCTGGCGGGCCGGTCGGAAGAATCGCTCGTCGGGAATACCGACGGGCTCGTCTCCACTGAAATCCGCTTCGATATCGACCCCGGCGTCATCCGGGAGGGAGGTAACGAGATCAGGCTGACGGTTATGGAGGGGTCGTGGTTCCTGTTCGACGATATCCGTCTGGTCAGTGACGGGAGAGCCGGTATTGCCCGTGAGGGCAATATATTCGTCAGGAATGTCGCTCCGGCGGATTATCAGGTCGGGGACTGCCAGCCCCTGCTGGTGGATGTGGAGGCTCTGGAGGCCGGTTCGAAGCTGGAGGTGCTGCTGGGCGGGAAAACCATCTTCAGCACCGTGACGGAAGGAAAGCATCATCACGTGTTCGAGGCCCCTATGCCGGCGGTGGAAACTCCTGTCGACGGCACCTGTCGGGTAAAGGTGGACGGCCGGACGGTGTATAAGGGTACCGTTCTGCGGAGTCCGTGCCGGGAGGTTACGCCTGCCGACTATGTGGATACCCGCATCGGGGCGGCCCACTCCCGCTGGATGATCGCTCCGGGGCCGTGGATGCCGATGAGTATGGTGAAACTCAGCCCCGATAATCAGAGACAGTGCTGGCAGGGCGGATATGAACCCATATTGGAGAGTGTCGGATGCTTCTCCCATATCCACGAATGGACTATGGCCGGTCTGGGCATAATGCCCACTAACGGGGAACTTTTCATCCGTCCGGGAAGCGAATTCGACCCGGAGTCGGGGTATCGTTCCAGGATAAATCCTCTCACGGAAGAGGCTCCAATCGGTCATTACAGGGTTCAGCTGACAGACACAGGCATCGATGCGATGGTCTCTGCCACAACGCGGTGCAGCTTCCACAGATACACCTTCCCCGCCGACAAGCCGGGAAGGATTATGATAGATTTCCATATTCCGGCCGAATACGGCTACATCCTTCCAGAGGTGAATGTCCGTCAGGTATCGGAATACCGGATAGAGGGCTTCGTCCACCAGCTGACGCCCCGTCCGGACGTGTGGGCCGATGACTGTGACCAGGATTATACCTTGAATTTCGTGATCGAATTCGACCGCCCTGTGGTGAAAATAGGGAACTGGGTGGAAGATAAGGTGTCCGATGAACCGTTCATCAGTGCGAAAAATCTTCGGGACGCCGGTATGTTCGTGGAGTTCGACACTCGGGAATCGGCTGTAGTACAGGCCAGAATCGGTATTTCGCCCGTCAGCGTGGCGAACGCGGCCGAGAATCTCGAGAAAGAGATTTCAGAACCTTTCGGGTGGGATATCGGGAAGGTGGCCGGAGCTCAGAAGGAGGCCTGGAACGAGATATTCGGCCGCGCCGTCATCACCACTTCCGACAGGATGGAGAAGGTGCGTTTCTATACCAATATGTACAGGGCCCTCTGCCGCAATACCTGGAGCGACGTGAACGGAGACTGGGTGGCGCCGGATGAGACCGTACGTCATTTTTCGAATCCCGATGACCGTGCACTTGGATGCGACGCCTTCTGGAACACCTTCTGGAACCTGAATCAGTTCTGGAACCTGTTCGCCCCCGAATGGTCGAGCAGATGGGTGAGATCGCAGCTGGCGCTGTACGACGCCTGCGGATGGATAGCCAAAGGTCCCGCCGGCATGGAATATATTCCCGTGATGGTGGGGGAACACGAAATCCCCCAGATGGTGGGAGCCTGGCAGATGGGTATCAGGGATTATGACTCTTCCAAGCTGTTGGAGGCCGTGGTGAAGATGCAGACCACTCCGGGACGTGAGGTGGCCGGAGGCTTCGCCGGGAACAGGGACCTCATCCCTTATCTGAAATATCATTACGTCCCCTGCGATGAGGGCACTTTCTCGAATTCGCTGGAATACTCTTACGATGACTGGGCGGTATCCCAGCTGGCCCGTTCGCTCGGAAGAGAAGAAATTTATCGCATTTTCTCCGACAGAGGCTCCTGGTGGAAGAATGTGATATGTCCCTCTGACGGATATGCGCATCTGAAGTCTTCATCCGGAGAGTTCCTCACTGATTTCGACCCATTCGACGGGAGGGGATATACCGAAGGAAATGCCTGGCAGCTGACTTATTTCGTGCCTCAGGATGTGCCGGGACTGGTCTCCATGTTGGGAGAGAAGGATTTCGTGGAGCGTCTGGAATGGGGATTCGAGGCGAGCGAACCTTTCCGGTTCAACGCCCCGAACGAGATGTATCACGAGTATCCGGTCGTACAGGGAAATCAGCAGTCCATGCATTTCGCCTTCCTGTTCAACTATGCGGCTCATCCCTGGCTCACCCAGAAATGGTCCCGTTCCATTCTGGACCGCTATTACGGGTATGGAGAGGGGAATGCATATCTCGGCGATGAAGACCAGGGGCAGATGAGCGCCTGGTTCGTGATGGCTGCCATAGGACTCTTCCAGACCGACGGAGGATGCAGCAGCGAACCGTATTATGAAATCGCAAGTCCCCTCTACGAAAAGGTGGAGATAGACCTCGGCGGCAGGTACGGCCGCGGGGACAAGTTCGTCATCGAGGCTCACGGAGTCTCGGCGGAGAACAAGTATGTACAGTCAGCCACACTGAACGGCGCGCCGCTGAATTCATTCAGATTCCCGGCTTCGGAACTGCTTGGGGGCGGGTCACTGGTGCTGGAGATGGGGGCGGAGCCCAATACCGCTTGGGGAAAGGAGTGACCTGACAATGAGACGGATACGCTTTCGGCCCGAAGTATTACCTTTGCAAATCATTATTTATTCCGAACATGAAATATCATTACCGAATTCTTGCAGCTGCGCTTATTTCTTTGTCAGCAGTGTCGTGTTCTTCCGTTGAAGAATACAAAGTCGATGTCCAGGCACACAGAGGTGGGATGGGACTCTATCCCGAGGAATCTCTCGAAGCCATGATCAATTCCGTCAAATTGGGTGTCAATACGCTTGAGATGGATATGTGTATCAGTCAGGACGGTCAGGTCGTTCTGTCACACGACCGGTTCTTCCATCACAGATATGCCACCCGTCCGGATGGGACTCCGGTGATGGCCGGGGATTCTCTGGTGTACCTTTATCAGCTTCCCTATTCTGAAATAGCCAAGTGGGATGTGGGGATGAAGTATAATTCTGATTGGCCCGAGAAAAAATGCATCCCGACTGCCAAACCGATAGCCGCTGACGTCATCGCCGCCGTCGAAGCCTATATAAAGGAGAACAATCTTCCTCCTGTGAAGTACAATATCGAAATCAAGAGTTCCGATGAAGAAGGGGAGGGCGTGCTCTGGCCCGAATATCATCAGTTCACCGATCTATGCATGGCGGTCATGGACTCTTTCGATCTCGGAGACAGGCTGATAATCCAGTGTTTCGACGAGAGGGTTCTCAACTATATCAATGAAAAGTATCCCGGGCACATCCTTTCGTCCCTTTGGGAAAGTTGGGAAACGGATTTCGACCGGCAGATGTCGCTGCTTGAATTTACTCCCCAGTGGGTAAGTCCCGCCCACGAGACAGTCGATTCCACATTCATGGCGCGTGCCCACGAATGCGGGATGAAAGTGGTCACCTGGACGGTGGATGACCCCGAAGAGATGAACAGACTTATGGACCTGGGCGTGGAAGCCATCATCTCCAATTACCCCGACCGGCTCCTGAAGGCCGCGGAAGAGTACTCCGCCGCTCATAAATAGTTTCTTGCCGGAACATCAAGGTGTTTGTGCAAACAAACGTATTTTTTATGATGTTTATGAAACGAATTCTACTGACAGTCGCTTTCTTCTCTGTCTCATTTGGTATTCTGGCTCAGAATCCGATTTCAAATGCCATATATACCCCTGATCCGGCACCATACGTATATGGGGACAAGTTGTATCTGTTTACAGACCACGACGAGGATGACGCCACTTATTTCCTGATGAAGGACTGGCTGGTGTTCAGTACCGAAGATATGGTAAACTGGACCTATCTCGGGACTCAGGTCTCCACGGCCACGTTCGCGTGGGCGAAGCAGGGCGACCGTGCCTGGGCCGGTCAGGCTGTCGAGCACGGTGGAAAGTGGTACTGGTACCTCTGCTGCAATACCGCCCGGGGTGGTGACGCTCTCGCAGTGGCGGTCGCCGATGAGCCCACCGGACCATGGGTGGACGCCGTCGGAGCCCCTATTGCCGAAGGCTTCGGATTTATAGATCCCACCGTATTCATCGATGATGACGGTACTCCGTGGCTGTTCTGGGGGAACAAGGGACTCTGGTACGGGCAGCTCAATGATGATATGGTCTCATTTAAGGACGGGTACCGCGAAGTTCCTGGCTATCATGACCCGGAATGCTTCGGAGAACTTCAGATGAAGATGAACTGGGCGGTCGGGCACGATGAGTCCATGACCCAGTACGAGGAGGGTCCTTGGGTATATAAACGGGACGGCACTTACTATCTCTCCTATCCTGCCGGCGGAGTTCCTGAATATATGGCCTATTCCACGGCGCCCACCATCAACGGACCGTGGACCTTCCGCGGCCGCATAATGGACGAGGCGGTCAACAGCTTCACCATCCACGGGGGGAATGTCGACTTCCGGGGTCACAGTTATATGTTCTACCATAACGGCATCCTGCCGAATGGGGGCGGTTTTCACCGCAGCGCATCGGTTGAAGAGTTCAAGTTCGGTGAGGACGGCACCATACCTTTCATTCCCTTCACGGCCGATGGAGTGGAGCCTGTCGGCAATATCAATCCATACAAGACAGTGGAGGCGGAGACCATGTCCTCCAGCTGGGGTGTCAGGTTCGACCGTCTGTCGGGGGCCGACCATTATGTCACCTCCGTTCATAACGGTGACTGGATAAAGGTGCGTGAGGTGGACTTTGGTGATGGGGAACCGACTCATATCGCGTTGAAAATGCTGAATTTCAAGCATCAGGGGAGAGTTGAGTTCTATCTCGACGAATTGGGGGGAAGGCCCGTCGCCACAGTCGAAGTGGACGGCGGGGATATGATGAGGATGGCCCCGGTGCGTTCCGGCGTGGATGGTAAACACGATGTTTATCTTCTTTTCAGGGGAGGGGACGAGGAACTTTTCGATGTTGACTGGTGGAAATTCAGTTTCACGGGGACAAGAAGCAGGTCATCCGGACACTGAAAAAAGTGCTGCCTTTACGCCTTATGGGATATGCGTTGGTAATTAAGCAGGAACGATGGTGGGGACTTGTTTCCCTGCGCATTTATCAGGTGGAGGGAGATGATTCTTTTTACAGGATCATCGGTGAGGTCGGGACGCTTCCGGGATATGAAGAATTATGTGGGCTGTGCAGCAGGACGCAACCCGTGAATATCTATAAAAGACAGGGCACCCGTTCGTTCAAATCATTTTCTGATTTCTATGAGAAGGGAGACAAGGCAGTTCAGGATTTTGTCAGGAAGATGAATGACAGGGACGTGTGTGACGCGGTCCGTGCCGCAGCGGATACCGGCTGCCACATCTTCAAGGAAATCAGGCATAACGGAGTTCTGTATTTCAGGGATGAACTTCAGTATGTTCCCGAACCTGTCAGGGTTACCATGAAATTCGTCAAGAACGGCGAAGGCATCGACTACAGGCTTTTGCTGAACGGGAGTGTGGCTCCTTGCAGGGAAAGTCCGGTCATTCTCTGTATTCTTCCTTCACTTTTCATTTTGGGATCGAGCATCCGCTCTTTTTCTGAAGGACAGAGCGGGAAACTTCTTCAGCCCTTTCTTACTAAGGAGAGTCTGTTTATCCCATACAGGATACAGGATGAGTATTTCAGGAAATTTATTCTGAAGAGTGCCTATATGGCCGAGATAGAGGCGGAAGGGTTTGCCTTTGATGATGTCCGGCCGGAAATGGAAGTATCGGTGTGCCTGAAACGGAACGTATTCGGAACGTATTCGCTTTATCTTTCATTCAGATATGGCGAGGAAGCGTTTGATGAAGACAGCACCAGAAAGAAAGTTGTCAGGATGAAGGCAGACGGTCAGCAGGTGAGGTTCGTCAGAACCAACCGTTCCTCTGAAGAGGAGGCGGCTGTCATCGGGAAACTCAGGGATGGATGCGGGATGCCTTCAGAGGGAACATTGGAGGAACTCATCGGCTGGCTCGGGAAGAACAAGGATATGTTGACGGAAATGAAGGTAATTCACCGGCAGTTTACCGAAAGGCAGTATTACATAGGAAACGTGTCCGTTTCCTCCGGCAGAAGCATCGCATCCGACTGGTTTCAGCTCAGAATCATCCTTGGTTTTGATGATGGTACGCAGCTCCCTCTGCTCGCTCTGAAAGATGCCATTCTGAATGGAGAAAGGGAATTTCTTCTTCCGAACGGACTGTGGTTTCTTATTCCGGAAAACTGGTTTGCCAGATATGCTCCGCTGATGATGTTCGGGGTGAAGTGTGCCGATGATACCGTCAGGTATCACAAGTCCCAGAGCTATATCGGAGAAGCGGTGAAAGAGATTCCGGCAGGTGGTCCGGCTGATGGTGCCTGTCAGGATGAAACGCTCCCCGACGGGCTCCATGCAGAACTTCGCCCATATCAGACAGAAGGCTATCGGTGGATTCTCGGCCATCTCAGAGGAGGAAGCGGGTGTTGTCTGAGTGACGATATGGGACTTGGAAAAACCATACAGGCCATATCCGTGATATTGAAATATGTCAGTTCTGCATCTAAGTCTTCTTCGGGTGTCGATGATGAACCCGAACTGTTCAGCGG
>DCIQ01000057.1:14059-20586 GCA_002317435.1 Bacteroidales bacterium UBA1722
TTCAACTGGAAAAACGAGCTGCGACGTTTTGCCCCATCTCTTTCGGTACTTGAATATACCGGAACGTCCGTCCGGCGGTCAAAGTCAAGGAAACTCATCACCAAGGCCGATGTGACGCTGACCACCTACCAGACGCTCCGCAACGATATAGACCATCTCTCCCGCTTCTCTTTCGGCATGGTGGTGTTTGACGAGTCACAGCAGTTCAAGAATTACGGTTCTGTTCTGTACGGTGCCGTGAAGAGGCTGAAATCGTCTTTCCGGCTGGCCTTGAGCGGAACACCGATGGAGAACAACCTTTCGGAACTGTGGAGTTTGATGAGTGTGCTGGTACCGGAACTTCTGGGACAATATACCGTGTTCAGAGATAATTTCATTTCTCCCATCGACCGGAATCTTCTGAGTGAGAAGACGGACATTCTCCGCCGTATGATTTCTCCGTTTTTTCTCAGGAGAAAGAAGGAAGATGTTCTGGACAGCCTGCCTCCGCGGCAGGATGAAACGATTCTCTGTGATATGACTCCGGAGCAGAGCTCCATGTATGAACAGGAACTTTCCAGTATGAGGAACATGCTTATGGATGATTCCGCCGGAAAGGATACCATGCATGTCCTGGCTGCCATTACCAGGCTTCGCCAGATAGCCAGTTTCCCTATGGTGTTGAATCCGTCTGTCCCTTCCGGGAAGTTGGAAGCCGTTTTTGAAAAACTCGAGCAGCTTCAGAATACTTCTCATAAAGCTCTTGTTTTCAGTGAATATGTCAGTTTTCTGGATGTGGTGGCTACAGAGATGACTGCCCGCGGGTGGGATTATGTGAGCCTTACAGGCAAATCGTCTGACCGTGAGAGTGTTGTCGACAGATTCATGAATGATGAAGAATGCAGGTGGTTCCTCATATCACTCAAGGCCGGAGGGGTGGGACTTAATCTCACACGTGCAGACTATGTCTTTATCCTCGATCCGTGGTGGAACAGTTCTGTAGAAGAACAGGCAGTCTGCCGGGCATACCGCATCGGGCAGGATAATCCGGTAGTGGTTTATCGGTTTATAACCGAAGACACGCTGGAACAGCAGATAGTGGAACTTCAGGAAAGCAAGTCCTCTCTGATAGAGGCGGTGATGAGCGTCGTCTGATAAGTTTTTTTTCGGACAGGAGGCAGTCAGACCTGAAGAATGCAGGTTATAGCACTTCCCCCCCCCTTGGCCTCGTACTTTTTTTTGGAAACACTTTTGAAATTATGGAATAGGTTATACCTTTGTGAAAAAGTATAAATATGGGGTCGACGACTATACAGACAGCAATAAAATTCGATAGGGATCTCACCGCCTCGATGAAACAACGTGCGAGATCCCTTGGCAAGTCGGTGAACAGATATGTCAGGGAACTTGTCGAAAAAGACTTGGCCGAAGCGAACACTCTTCCAAGGATATCACTCGATAATATTCACGATCAGAATGTCTTGCGGCTTTCAGGGATCTTGAAGAAACCCGATATGTCCGTATTGGAAAATGATCCGAGAGCGAAGGCGATATGGGAAAGATGAGAGTGTTCATAGATACGAACGTGTTGTTGGATTTCTTTACTGGAAGGATGGGAGACGGCCTCGCGGAGAAGGTAATCTTGTGCGGTAAATCGGGTAAATACGAGATGTGTGTGTCGATTCTTTCTGCCGTCAACACTATATACATGGCTGACAGATGTTACAGGCTGAAACTGAAAGCTGAGGACATCGGAAGCGTGTGTACGGTACTTGGACAGAGAATAGAACAATGGAAAACAGCATGCGGGATGACCGAGGTTGAGGATTTTGAAGATGCGATACAGACGGCATGTGCAATAGACGGCAGGTGCAGTGTCATCATAAGTCGGGACCGACATTACGATAAGTGCCCGATGACCGTGTTTTCCCCGCAGGAATTTGTCGGCAGGGTCGTACTGTAAAAGTGGCACGCACATTATGTTCCGAAAAAATGACTTAACTTCGCATGAACTAACTGATCATAGGAGTGTTTAGTGAAGTGAAAAAAATAAGTTGCATCAGAGCGTCGAGTATTTTTGAGGCTGTTTTTTGTTTTGAAGAAGGAACATTCTCTGGGTGATGCCGTGATAGTGGAAATAGCAAAATACTATTCATCAATATTTGATATTGAAATCTTTACCGGAGACAGTCTGTTGAAAGAATTTGAAAGGAAAATCACCGGGCAGAAAAACAAGAGGCAAACACGACGAAGCAGGAACAATTGACACGCTCCGATACGCACATCTTGAAACTTTATATTCTTCGGGAAATGTGACAAACATACGCTCAAGATCAGGGGACCATGAAAAAAACACTGTTATTCTTATTGCTGCTTCCGCTCCTTTCTGCGTGTGGCACTGAAGAGACCGGGGGTATCTATGTTTATTTTGACAGGTATAAGGACGATAAATTCGGTGCCGTCAAAAGCTCGGACGGAGGAAAAACCTGGACTGACATTTCAGACCAGGTATCCCTGCCTGATGGAATCAGGCACGGTTCCGTCATCACCGTTCCGGAGGAGTTGGCGGAAAGGATAAGTTGTTTCTGATATGAGAAAGATTCTGTTTGTATGCCACGGCAATATCTGCCGAAGCCCCATGGCTGAATTCATCCTCAAGGCGCTCGTGAAGGCCCGGGGGATGGAAGATTTGTACTATATCGAATCCGCTGCAGTCTCTGACGAAGAGTACGGAAATCCGATATACCCGCCGGCAAAAAGGTGCCTGATGCAGCACGGCATCCGGTTCGACCCTTCGAAAACTGCCCGCACCGTCACGAAAGCCGATTACGACAGGTTCGACCGTATCATCTGTATGGACCGCAGCAACTTGAGATGGCTGCCCGGCATCATCGGAGATGACCGTCAGAAGAAGGTGCACCTGATGATGTCCTACACCGGCAGCGGCAGGGACGTGGCGGATCCGTGGTACACAGGTGACTTCGAAACGACGTTTCAGGATATTCTCGCCGGGTGCGAGGCGATGCTTGAAGATTATGGAAACTGAAGAAAGAAAACAACTCAGAAAGAAGGTTCTGGACTTCCTTGAAGTCCACGGGATAGCATACGAACTCTATGAGCATCCCGAGTTCTGCTCGGTCGCTGACGGACTCGAGTACTGGAAAGAGATTCACGGGGGTGTGACCCACTGCAAGAACCTCTTCATGCGTAATCATAAGGGGAACCGTCACTATCTTATCAGCATGGACTGCCATAAGGAGTTCGACATCCACGGCCTGGAGCATAGGCTCCACGAAGGTAAACTCTCTTTCGCCTCCGAAGAGAGGATGATGCGCTGCCTCGGGGTACATCCGGGTTCCGTCTGCGCTTTCGGCCTCATAAACGATATGGACCTGACCGGTGCCGACCCGAAGGAACTCTTCGAGAACGGTCACAGGGTGAAGTACTATCTGGACAAGGACCTGCTTTCCACGGAGAAGGTGAGTTTTCACCCGTGCGAAAACACCGCCAGCGTCGTCATCGGTAAAGACGACCTGCTCAAGTTCCTTACTATCTGGGGCGGTGAAGTGGAATGGATAGAAGTATAGGGCTATCCTATCATCTGACAGATCTCTTCAAGGTATTTTCTGTCCACGTCATCAAAGGTTCCGAGCTTTTCCGAGTCTATATCCAGAACAGCTATTATCTTTCCGTCCTTCCGTACAGGGACGACGATCTCGCTGCGGCTCTCGGAGGAGCAGGCGATGTGCCCGGGGAATTTCTCCACATCGGGAACGACAATGGTCTCTTCCCGCTGCCAGGCACTTCCGCAGACACCCTTCCCGAAGGAAATCCGCGTGCAGGCAAGAGGTCCCTGGAAGGGTCCGAGGACAAGTTCATCTCCGCACACGCGATAGAATCCCGTCCACCAGAATCCGAAGGTCCGGTGCAGAAGAGCTGAGATGTTCGCCATATTGGCCATCAGGTCGGTCTCTCCGGAGAGCAGGGACTGAGCCTGCGGCAAAAGCTGTTTGTATCGTTCTTCCTTTGTCATCATTTGCATTTGAGTGTAATCGTTGTAATTTCCGGTCTTGCTCCTATGCGGAAAGGTGCGGTGCAGCCAAGTCCCGGGTTGACATAGAGTGTCTGCCCTCCAATATCGTATCTTCCATAGGACTGTCTGAACATAAGCGACGAAAGATTCCATCCGAAGATGCTGACTTGGGCGGCGTGAGTGTGTCCGGACAGGGTGAGAGGAATGCCGGTATCCGGAATGACCTCCGCTTCCCAGTGGCTGGGATCGTGGGAAAGCAGTATCCTGAACCCGTCGGTTCCATCGATTGCCATCGGCAGATTTCCTTTGTCAATGGTATGGAATCCCTGATTTGAGCAGTTCTTGTTGTCCACACCGATGATGGTGATATTGCTGCCGTCCGGTGCCTCTATCCTCCTTGAAGAGTTCCGCAGGAGCGACCATCCCAGAATGTTGTTTTCATAATCGGCCAGACTGTCGACGGCAGCTCTCCTTTCGTCATCATCCCGGAATCTCCTCTCATAGATAAGAAAATCATGATTGCCGAGAACGGAGACGACGCCATTCTCGGCCGAGAGCTTGGAAAGGGTACCCGTGTAAGGCTCAGCCTCGCAGCGGCCCATTGTCACGAGATCGCCTGTGAAACAGATCAGGTCGGGGTCCTGTCCGTTGACCATGTCCACGACCTTCTCCAGCATCTGGGGCCTGTCATCGAACGTGCTGAGATGAAAGTCTGAGATATGCACTATCCTGAATCCGTCGAACGCCTCCGGGATGTTATCATTGTAATACGTCAGTTCCTTCACCCTGAACTGCCATCTGCCGAAAAAGAAGCCGTAGGAAAGCAGAAGAACGACTGCCAATGCAAGTCCGAGGGCTGTCCAACCGAAAGGGGCATATCTGAGGTGCTGTCCTGTAAACAGCGAGATGATCCATCCCACGAGCCAAATCAGATGAGGGATGACTGCCACGAAGACTGTAAGGAAGGCAGTAAGTATAAGCATTATCTTTCCAGGAGTCATATCAGTGTTCTTATCGGTCAAGACCCTTTTCAAAGGCGAAATTAACAATATTCCACGGAACTGCTGCATATCTAAGTGAATCTCAAAAACTTATTTTTTTCACTTCACTGAATGGAGCGAAATACTGCATTTGATTTATGAAACATCATACCTTATATTTGCATAATCATATTGCAAATATGTAACATAAGCAGGACTTTCTCTTTTTTTATCAATTCACTGATTTCTTCACCACACTTGATTATTATGACCGTTTTCAGGAACATCACGTTACTCTTTTCTGTTCTGTTACTTTCTTCCTGCACAGGAGTCCTGAACTCTCCTGACGGGAGACTGGGGGTAGAAGTTCTGGAGTCAGGGCTTCAGATATCATACTCCGGTATTCCTGTTCAACTCATAGAGATGGGGATACCTCCGGAAGTCGGGGAGAATATTGAGATTCTTGTCCGGAATGACGGGGTGGCTTTCCGTTTCCTCAAACAGGAGATCAAGACGACATACATCATCCCGGATGGTATCAGGAGATGGCTGGGACGTTATTCCTACACCGGCTATGAAACTCTGTTTCCACCTTCTGACACTACTGCAGCAGGGAAGTGGATATATCCGGCCCTGATAGAGTATGGTGAAGATGTGTTCGGATTCATCGCTGAGTCGGGAATAATCAGAGGTCACAGCTGTTCGCATCTTGTTTCGACTGATACGGAAGGGAGGTATGAGATACAGACCACCGATCAGAATCCGGAATATGAGCAGACACCGTGGCGTTTCATTCTGGTCGGTTCTCTCGCCGGGCTCATTTCTTCCACTATGATGACTGATCTGGCGGAACCCTGCAGAATCGAAGACACATCATGGATAAAGCCGGGTGTTTCTTCTTGGATATATTGGGCATATAATCACGGTTCGAATGATTTCAACATAATCAGAAAATATATCGATCTGGCCGCCGAGATGGGCTGGCCATATTGCCTTGTAGATTGGGAATGGCCTCAGATGACAGACGGATACGATATCATGGACGTGCTGGAATACGCTGCCGGAAAGGGAGTCAAGATTAATTTGTGGTACAATTCTGGAACAAGTTGGGTCGGAGAAGGCGCACCCCAGCCTGAAGACAGACTGCGTGATGCTGAGTCCAGGGAACATGAATTCGCATGGCTGGAATCCATCGGTGTCACCGGAGTGAAAATTGATTTCTTCGCGGAAGACGGATCTGAGACGGTCAACTATTATCTGGACCTTCTCGAAGATGCGGCAAGTCATCATCTGCTGGTGGATTTTCACGGCTGTACTGCTCCGCGCGGCTGGCAGAAGACATGGCCCAACCTGATGTCCATGGAAGCCGTATGGGGAGCCGAGTGGTATAACAACGTGCCCTTTTTCACGAATCTGGCTCCCTCCCATAATGCCACTCTGCCATTTACCCGGGCTCTGATGGGGCCTATGGATTACACTCCGTGCGCTTTTTCGGATTCACAGCACCCGCATATCACCACCTATGCTCACGAACT
>DCIQ01000057.1:20598-21215 GCA_002317435.1 Bacteroidales bacterium UBA1722
GCTCTGCCCGTATTGTTCCAGTCAAGTCTCCAGCATATGGCCGACAAACCCGAAAGTTACTTGAGCCAACCGCAGGAAGTCATTGATTTCCTGAAAAGACTCCCGGCTGCGTGGGATGAGACAAGACTTCTGGCCGGATATCCCGGTGAAAGCGTCGTGATGGCCAGAAGAAGCGGCGATGTCTGGTATGTAGCAGGCATAAACGGCACGGGTGAGATGCGCTCACTGGATTTTCCGGAACTGAGAGGAAATATCATGCTTTTCTCCGACGGGTCAACTGACCGTGAATTCGCCATCTCTCACGCGGAATCCGTCTCGTCCGTAATGTGTCGTCCCAACGGAGGATTCTGTTGTGTAATAGAGAACTGTCAGGGTGAATAATGATATTTATGAAGATAATTTCAAAATTTGTTGATAATGATTAAGATAGGAGACAAAATGCCGTCTTTCTGTTTGACGGACCAGTTCGGCAAGGACTGGAGCAGCGAAGAAACCGTCGGTTTCAAGACAGTTGTTTACGCATATCCGAAGGATAATACTCCCGGGTGTACGGCAGAGGCCTGTGACATAAGGGATAACTATGAACGATTCCTCGCATCTGGATACAGGGTGTTCGG
>DCIQ01000144.1:0-176 GCA_002317435.1 Bacteroidales bacterium UBA1722
CGGTCTGCATACGGTTCCCGTGTTCTACGCCATTACTTTTCTGCTGGAGGGATTCTTCATGTCGTGGGTGTTCGCGCTGATACACCTCGCACTGCTCCCGTCCCTGGGTGTGTTCGCCTGGAATTACCGCAAACTTTTCATCAAATGGAAAGGGGCCGTGTGGTACAGGACTATGG
>DCIQ01000144.1:216-9106 GCA_002317435.1 Bacteroidales bacterium UBA1722
CCGGAAGACCCGCGAACTGCGGGAGAGAATATTCAGCCGTCTGGACGAACTTATGCAGGAGGTGGGGTGATGCAGGTGCAGGAACGGAGATAACCAATCACATATCATATTTATAAACCTCAATCAATTCTGTCACTAAAATGAATACACACGACGATGAAGTATTGTTGGACTCCCTTCTGTCCAAATTGGAGCAGATTCTGAACTGCAAGGATGAATCCTCCGTTGACGAATCTTCTTTTATTTCCTGGCTGAATCCCGGCCTTCCGTATCAACCCGAATTCTTCAAATTCATAGGACAGCCGACTGGTTCCAACGAAGCGTTGGACAATGCCGAGGCTTTCGCCAATCAGGTGAACGCCATCCCTACATCCTGCGGTGGAGTTTTCGTCCCGTCTTCCGCAAACCTCGCCCAGATTTACGGCAAGGTTCTCGAGACATCGAAGATACCCAATGACGAACTTACTCCGGAAGAAGAGGCCAAGGTCGAAAAGCTGCGTTCAAAACTGAAAGTTACATATAAGAAGGTAAACGTATTCACCGAAGAAGAGGAAGAGGTCGTGGATGACTCTCCTCTGGTAAAGCAGTACCAGGATTATATGGACGCCTATAATCTGGCTCTGCTGACCTATAACAACAAGCGCATTTCCGCCATCAACAACGGAGGAGCCGCCTTGCAGGATTTCGCTCTCAACGGTGCGATCTACAAGTCTTCCGTGAAACATGCGATGGATAATTGGATATCCAAGGGTTATAAGAACGATTACGAATCATTATGCGCCTATCTGGACCAGATGCTGTCAAAAAGTGCCGCCAGACAGAAGAGCAATCTCAAGGCCGTATTGAAATCATCGATGCTCACGGCGGCCACTTCCGGTTATCAGTTCCCCTATACTCAGTTTTATCCGAACAATTTCATGAGCAGTGACGACGGATGGGTGGAAGTCTCTTTCTCATCGAAGGAATCTGACAATATGGAGAAGACGTCCAGTTCCACCACTTCCGCCAGCGTGGGTTTCAGAAAGGGACTCTTCAGCGGTTCCGCGGATGGCTCCTACTCTCAGAACGAACACCACATCGCCATGGAAAGCGCTGATTTCTCCATCAAGTTCAAAGTGTCGCAGGTGTTTATCAGCCGTCCCTGGTTCTCCGTCGATTTCCTGCTGAGCAAGAATTGGGACTGGAGTGAGAGAGCTCTGAGCGATGGAGGAGAGAATCCCTCCGGACAGCTGCCCGGCTTCCCCACTGCGGCCGTTTTCGTGAAAGACGTGGAGATAAGATCACAACATATCAAGGAAACTTTCGATGAGGTGGAGAAGAAACTTTCCGCCGGTGTCACTATAGGATGGGGTCCCTTCCAGTTCGGCGGCAAACACGATTCATCGTCGAAAGAAACCCATACCACTTACGATGCCAAGACAGGTACTCTGAATATAAGTGGAATGCAACTCGTGGCCTTCAAATGTTTCAAATTGCCGAAGGCTCCCGACTGCAAGATCGATCAGTCGAAACTGTTCTGAGCCGGTCGGGAATATGCGGAGTTTTCTGCTGTTTCTGATACCGGTGCTGATGCTCGGCGGATGTGACGGGAGAGGGGGGGCTGACAGTATCCCCTCCTCCTGTTCATATCCTTTCGTGCCGGATTCTCTGGAGACGAAACTGGGACTGACGGAGTATTCTCCCCGTATGCGATGCGGTGACCGTTTCTTTTTGTGGCACAAGTGTGACTCGTTTCTGCCCGACAGTCTGAAAGATGTCGACTTCAATGATCTGGCCGGTACGCTCTATGGACATAACTGGTCCCTTTCTTCCATGGCCCGGTATCTGGTCGACTGTGACACGGTGGCCCGTATCTCGGATATGTCACTCTCGCGGGAGAACAGCCGGTATGTGTTCCTGACCTCTCCTTTTACCGGTACGGAAGGACTGGCATGTGACCTGCACGAGGATGTGAATTCTTCATTCCGAATCTCGGAGAAGGTGTTCCCGTCGGGGCAGGATTCGATCCGTTTCGAGACCGTGCTCCGTTTTTTCGAAGTGAACAGACTTGTCTGGCAGGACTTTTATACCATAGCGGATACCCGCACTTGGACAGGATACGATGTCCGTGACGGATCTTCGCTGACCGTCTCCGGGGTGAGACGTCCGGGATTGCGGTTTTATCGGCCGGACAGTGTTTCCGGAAGGAAGCAGGCCATGGTCACGTCTTTCGTGGTGGCTGACGGCTATACGTATGAATGTCACATCGGAGATGAACTGCTCGATTTCTCGGAGACGAGTGCGTACCCTGTAATTATCGGCTTTATATGTACCATCCTATGAACAGAATACTCATAATTTTATGTCTTTTCGGATTCGTGCCGGCATCCTGTTCCTGCGGGAGCGGTGATGCCGGTCCGGTCAGAGAACGGGAGCATCTGCTTCAGTCGGGGTGCTATGAACTGAAAAGCAGTTCCGACTGTAATCAGAGACTGCTGCAGGGTCTTGTCTCCAGACTGCTGCTGATGGAACCGTTCTCTCCCGATACACCCTGTGACAGACCGTTCTATGAATTGTGCGATATCCGCTGTCTGCCTCAGATAGATTCATGCGCCATGTTCGGCGGCAGTGGCCCGCAGAATACCGATTCGCAGATGAAGGAGCTTTCCTATAGGCTGATACAGCAGATAAAACTGAGGGATGAAGGCATCTGGTATGCCAATGACGATATGATGAATCTGGCCACGGACCGGGGAATATCCACCTGGACCGATCCCTTGACGGGCAGAACTATTCTGGACCCCTGCTTCATGGCATCCCGTCCCCTCCAGTGGAAGACCTGCCGGGAGGAGAGATTGGAGAAACTGACCCTCTCCCTTCTCGACGGAAGTCCCCTCGAATCATATACTCCCCTGAGATGGCGCATCAGTTTCGACTACTGCATCATCCCCTGTATAGTGGATTACCCTTCATTCCGCCTGAACGTGGAACGCATAGCGGCGGTATCCTCTCTGGTCATCGTACGGAATCTGAATATGCATATAAATTCGTACGATATCTATAATCTCTCTCCGTCCGGTACAGGTACCATAAATCTCTCCCTCAGTGTCCCCGAAACGGATATATGCTGTAATGACGGAATGTACCTGCTCGGCAGGATATATACTTTCATACCTGTGGAATAACGACTTTGTCAGAAATATTTTATTCTGCCGGTCATCATCAAAACAATACAAATATGCCATACAAACCTCAATACAACGCAGTCGAAAAGGTAGTTTTCGAAGCACAGGATTATGCTGCTCCCGCCGACAGGGCGAAAGTGGATGCATTGATAAGAAATGCCGAAAAAAGAACGGTCCTCACTTTTTACAGAGGCGACAACAGAACGATGGACGAAATCGGCAGGACAGGATTCATGGCCTTCAACCAGACTTATTCACTGGAGCAGGGACGCAATCTGATAGCCCATCTGTTCACCTGTAAGAACTTCTGTCAGGATTTTGCGCAGTGGTGGATATATCCGGCTTCGTGCAGAACCATTCCTCAGAATGACGCCCCTTTCGTCTCCACGGGGATGGACGGAGGACATTATGGGAAGTATGAATACAAGATAGAACTCAAAAAGTTTACATTGTATAAAGTTCCGTCGCTTCCCGTCGTCAAATGCTGGGTGGGTTTTGACGGAGACACTCTGGCCGACTCCACCATAATGGGCATTCAGGTGAATCAAGGTGAATTCGACTTCATCAAGGGTATTCCTGCGGAGTATATTTCGCTGAGGTGACACATCTCCGCAGGAGTGCTGTCACTGCCGGATAAGTTCCATGAATTTCTCCATTCCGCGGGTGGCGACGTCCTGAATCTGGGTGTACCGGTCGTAGCGGACTTTCATGGGCTGTGGATCTATCAGGTACAGAGGGTTGCCATAGCTGATGTAGTTCACCAGACCGGCGGCGGGATAGACGGCCAGGGAGGTGCCTATCACCAGGAGGATGTCCGCCGCTTCTACGGCTTTTATCGCTTTCTCCATCATCGGGACGGCTTCTCCGAACCAGACTATGTTCGGGCGCAGCTGGGTGCCGTCAGGGGCCTTGTCCCCCATCTTGATATGGTTATACCCTATGTCCACTATGAGGTCTGGATTCCTTTCGCTCCGTCCCTGTGTGGCCAGACCGTGCAGGTGGATTACTTTTGACGAACCTGCCTTTTCGTGGAGATCGTCTATGTTCTGTGTGATGACGGTGACATCGAAATGCTGCTCCAGTTCGTGGATGAGCAGATGTGCCTTGTTCGGTTCGCACTTTTTCAGCTGGTCGCGCCTGTCATTGTAGAATTTCAGCATCAGCTCGGGGTTCCTGTACCATCCGTCGATGGATGCCACCTGTTCCACGGGATAGTTTTCCCAGAGTCCGTCGCTGTCACGGAAAGTGCTTATGCCGCTCTCTTTCGAGACTCCGGCTCCTGACAATACTGCTATTTTTTTCATCCGTTCCTATTTTTTAATAAGTGAAACGGGACCTATAAGTCCGGAGGGGCGCAGCGGCTCTGCTGCGGAAGGTCCCGATATTACCCATGTTTTTCGCTCGGCCTCGGGCAGAGATGCGTCATACACAAGTCTGTTGAACCACGTGTCGGTGACTTCTATCTTCAGATTGTTGTCTCCTTCGCGGAGATATTCAGTGATGTCCGCGGAGTATGGAGGACACCACAAGGTGCGGACCTTCACGCCGTTGACATAGACCACTGCGATTTCTTCCACCGACCCCAGGTCCAGGGAATATCTTTCTCCCTGGGAGATGGCATCGACGGTCAGCGTCCGTGTGTATGTGGCGGTCCCGGAGAATGCCTGTCCTTCGTCTCCTGTGGGAAGTTCGTTCCACGGTGCGATTTCCGTGAGGTCAAGCGTTTCGGGAGCACCCCAGCCCACGGGGAATGAAATGTTCCATCCATCGTCCAGCTGGCTCATGAGTGTGTTTTTTTCGCCTGCGGCAATGTTTTCCGCTTCAGCGCAGTGGTCGAATACCACGAAGCAGGAGCCTGCGTAGGGGAGGTCGAGGGTGATAAGGCTCCGGCCGTTCCGCTGGATCGACGGGATAGGAGTCACCGTGCCGGTGACAGGGTCCCAGAGGGTGACGTGTCCCGTGCAGCGGAAGTCCAGTGTGCCGTGGAAAGGTTCGTTCAGGGGGGAGGTGATGAAATACCAGTCAGCTCCTTCAGCGCTCCTGTGGAGCCAGCCCGCCGCCGTCTCCGTACAGGGAGTTTCCGCCGGTGTCAGGTCGCGCGGTATCTCCAGAACCTGCAGGGCTTCGCCTATGCTCATCCCGGAAAGTACCCGTCCCGCTCCTACATTCTTTATGCCTTTTCCGGCAGACGCTCCCCAGAGTGTGCGTATGTCTTCGGCGAAAGTGTCGGGTGTGTGTCCTGCCGCTCCCCTGACGTCGGGGCCGGTGACCAGGGTGCCGATGTTTTCGGGAGCATCTCCTATCAGAGTCATTCCGGCTTCCACCAGTTCGCGGAGTTTCGCTGCCGTGGCGGGAAGCAGGTGATGATTATCCTGCAGCCACAGGACGGAGTATTCTATGCCCTCCGGGGTGAAGATATGTCCGTCCTTTACGGTCAGGCGGTTCAGGAGAACGTCCCGGTTACAGTAGTCATAGCGGTAACCGGCAGGGAAGGGGTAGTTCTCGTTCGGCTTGTGCATGGTGCCGTCTCCGAGATACCAGAGAACGTCCGCTTTCGGAAGTCCTCTTTCCAGCATGTAGCTCAGACGTGCGAGGTATGTGGAGAACTCCGGCATATATTTCCACCAGGTCTGTCCCCTGAGGAAAGGGGTGCCGATGCCGGAACCGAACGAGGTGCCTGGGAAGAGAGTGTCGGCACAGGGATTGTGAGTGTAGGTGTGGAATACCGAATGGGTGACTCCTTTCGAATAATTCTGATTCGCCACGTCTTTCAGACGGCTGAAGTGCTCGTCCCAGGTGAGTTCGAATGATGTAAAGGACTCGGCGGAGACCCGGGTCTTGCCATATACGTGAGCGGCGGATGCCGTAACTTTTATGGGCTTGAAATTTATGGACCCCACATAGTGGTCGGGGCGGGAGTCGTTCCAGAACTCGCACATCGGGACATCGGTGAACTTGAAGTATTCCAGGATGTCGCCGGGGAACACGTCCCCCGCCGCCGTCTCGTATGTTATGTCCAGCCCCGCGGATTTCGCATGCTCCGCCATCCGGCCGTAGAACTTGTGGGAGAACAGGTAGTTGATGCAGTCCCTCCAGTCGCTGAGGAATCTGAAACTGGTCTCGTGGCTGTCTATGACATAGCCCAGCAGCGCAGGAATCCATTGCCGCAAGGCATAACCGTTATAACTTTCGAATTCTTCCTCCATCTTCTTCGTCCAGGTCTGGGTGTAACACTCCCAACTGTCCATGAGCATGGCGTCCAGACTGCCTTTGAGCGCTGAGGAGTTCAGTCTGCCGATGTATGCGGCGAAATGGATGTCCGCACCTTCTTCGGAGAGCTTGTCGCACTCCCAGCCGGTGGCTTCCAGGGGAGCGGGGCCGTTCTTGCGCCCGTTGTTCACGTGGCCGACCCTGAGGATGGTCCAGCGGCCTTCGGGGGCATCCCACTCCAGGGTGCCGTCGGGGGAGAGACCTGCGCTTAAGTCGAGTATGTCGGCGCTGCGGATGAATGCACTTTCGGACTGGACGGGATTCTCGCTCTCGAAGGGGATGCTGCGGAGGGTATGGGCCGCCTCTGACTCCCAGCTGTTCTTGCGGGCGGCGGAGAGGAACGTCAGTTCGTAGAGTTCCATCTCGTGGAGGTTCGAGATGCTCAGCAGATATTCCGATGCGGTGGATTCGTCGAGCGCGAAAGTGATGGGCTCGTAATCCTGCCAGGCGCTCATCGGCATCCCGGCGTCGAGTACTCTCTTCGTCCCTTCTTTCGTGACGGCTTCCAGGGTGACGTGGATACCCGGCTCATAACACCATCCGTGGGAGAAGCCCTGCACTGATGAGAAAACTATGCTCCTGAGGGTTTTCGGGGTGTCGTAGCTTATCTTTATCGTATGCGGTTTGCCTTCCTCTGCGGGGGGCAGGACTATCGGGGTGTCGCAGTGGTGACCGCCGAGCATCTCCGGCCAGAGGTCGGAGGAGATGTCGCTTGTTATCTTAGCGGGGACGGCGGGGGTGCCGGTGTCTCCTTCGGGGGTGGGGAAGGCCAGTACCGCGATGTCGCGATAGTCCTTCCACCGTTTCTCCTCATCCGTCGCGTCATCCGCGCTGCAGGGGAGAGCCATCGATATGTGACGGCCGCCTTCCGTGTCGGTCCTTTTCGCCACTATCATCCTCATGGCATTTTCCGGTTCGATCCACGGACCTCCGGACATCGCCCATCCGGGGCAGTTCTGCATGGAGAAACGCAGACCCAGACGCTTGGCTTCCTTCGCGGTGTGGACTATGGCATCCTCCCAGTTCGGGCTCAGACAGGTTATGTGGTCCTTTATTCCGGGCCAGTCGCCTCCGAACTGTCCGCCGTGGAACAGCTGGATTCCGCTGATGCCGGCACCGGCGATGGCTTCCAGATCCTTCGTGATACCATCTTCGGTGACGTTGCCGTCTATGAAGTGGAACCAGGTTTCGGGACAGTTGATTTTAGCCGGGGAGGCGAAAGACCGGGCATCTTCTGCTGCATCGAAAGGTCTGGTCTGCTCTTCTGACGTGGGGCAGGCGGGGGTGTGATGCTGTCCGGTACAGCCGGGCAGGGAGGTGACGGCCATAGATAATGCGATGGCGATGAATCGGATATTTCTCATTTCTGTTCTGGATATCATTTTGTGCAAATATCGGAAAATAATGGATTTGTTCAGAAGTTGTTCAGTCCGATACTTCGGTGACCTGCGGGGAGGTCCGTCGGAACTTGCATTGATACATTAAAAGCAAAGCATTGACGGGCATGGAAAAGACATGGGCAGTTTTGGCCAAAAGATATTATATTTGTGTGATTTTTCAGATGGTGCCGGAGGCGGATGCCCGTATGTGTCACTTCGGCAGTGTATGTGATAAACTTTAACAGACTAATAATATATGCCAGGTTTTGAATTATTCGGCGATGCCGAAAGAAAGCAGGTCCAGCAGGTGCTGGAGACCGGAGTCCTGATGAGATACGGCTTCGATGCCGCACGTAAGAACGTTTGGAAATGTAAGGAACTCGAGAAAACCATGTGTGACCGGTTCCAGACCAAGTACTGCCAGCTGACTACCAGCGGTACCACGGCTCTGAACACTGCCCTCGCAGTGGCAGGGATAGGTGCCGGTGACGAAGTGATAGTGCCTACCTTCACTTTCGTGGCCACGTTCGAGTCCGTGATAAATCTCGGAGCCACCCCTATAATCGTGGATATAGACGAATCCCTGACTATGGACCCCGAGGCGGTACGGAAAGCCATTACTCCCCGTACCAAAGCCATAGTCCCCGTACACATGTGCGGATGTCCCGCCGATATCGACGAACTCGTCAAGATAGCGAAGGAGCATAATCTGCTCCTTATCGAGGATGCCTGCCAGTCCACAGGTGCCACCTATAAGGGGAAGAGTGTCGGCTCGTTCGGTGATATGGGCTGTTTCTCGTTCGACTATGTGAAGATTATCACTATGGGTGAGGGCGGATGTGTCGTGACCGACAATCAGGATTTCTACACGAAGGCTGACGGTTATACCGACCATGGCCACGACCACATCGGAAACGATCGCGGAAAGGAGACCCATCCGTTCCTCGGTATAAACTATCGCGTGAATGAACTGAACGCTGCCGTCGGCATCGCCCAGTTCGGTCGTCTGGACGACATTCTCGCCATCAACAGAAGAAACAAGAAATATCTGAAGGACAGAATCGCCGCCGAGGTGCC
>DCIQ01000047.1:0-5736 GCA_002317435.1 Bacteroidales bacterium UBA1722
GCATCAGATCAATAGACATCCACGGGCGTGTCCCCCATCTCCACCTTGAGCGTTCCGCCGGCGGTGATGGTGCCGAATGGGATGCGGAGGGTGTGCAGGGGGGTGCCGTTCAGGGTGTAGGAGCGGGCATAGGGGTGGGATATGATATTGCCGCAGGCGGCAATATCATCGGATTCCGTGGTATGGGCGCCGTCGGCCTCGATGGTGAAGGTCCCGCCCGGATACCAGTCTGGATTCAGGCGGATGGTCACCCGGTCGAACAGGGGGGCGCCGAGGGCGAACGACGGCTCGGAGGCGGTGAGGCCCCTGATGTCGAAGATGCCCAGGGAGCTGATCACGTACCAGGCTCCGAGCTGTCCCTGGTCTTCGTCCTGTCCGTATCCGTATCCGTGGATGCCTTCCGTTCCGTAGAACTCGTTCAGGATGGCGCGGACCCATTTCTGGGTGAGGGACGGGCGGCCCGCTTCATTGAAGAGCCAGGAGATGTGCAGGCAGGGCTGGTTTCCGTGGTTGTAGAGGGTCTGCAGGCCGGCGAATGCTCCCACTTCCGTGCCTCCGCTGAACACCCGGTCTCTGGAGACCGTGAAGATGCTGTCCAGACGGGCGGTGAAGACGTCGGAGCCCACCTTTTCGATAAGTCCCTGCGGGTCCTGCGGGACATAGAAGGTGTACTGCCAGGCATTGCCCTCCTGGAATCCTCTCCATACCTGCATCGGTTCGAAGTCGGGGATGAAGGTGCCGTCGGCAAGTTTCGGGCGGACGAAGTTTACGGAGGGGTCATAGACGCGCTGCCAGCCGTCGGAGAGCCACATCAGTTTTTCATAATTCGCGGTGTCCCCGCGCTCGGCGGCCCACTGGGCGGCTGCCCAGGCGCTGTAGGCTGCCTCCAGGGTGTGCGAGACGGAGAACATCCAGGTCTCGTCGGGCCATTCCCCAGAGTCGCGGTGCGGGACGTATCCGTATTTCACGAATTCTTTCGTGTCCACTTTTCCGGCTCCCAGGGGACGGTCTTCCCCGTCGAGTTCGTTTTTCAGGACGGCCCGGTATCCCAGGTCGGTGTCCCATCCGGTGATGCCGCACTGATATGCGGCGCAGATGATGGCACCCATCAGATTGGTCCCTACGCCGGAGACATACCGGCAGCAGGCGATGCCGTCACCTATCCATCCGCTGTCTTCGAACGTGCGCAGATGGGTGCTTACGTGGTCCGAGAAGTATTCGGGGTAGGCCAGTGCCCACACCTGGGCGATATTCCACTGTCCTCCCCAGTCGCCGTCGGTGTTGTACATGTGATGGAGCGGGGTGCCGTGTTCATCGAGGGGCACCTGTGATACGGAGCCGTCGTGTGCGGCATAGTGGCCGTCGCAGTCGCTGGCCAGACCGCGGCCCAGGATGGCATGGTACAGGCCGGTGTAGAATTTCACTTTGTCTTCAGTGACGGGAGTCTCCACCGCTATTCTGGAGAGATGTTCCTGCCAGATGTCGTGGGCGGCCTCCCGCGCTCCGTCGAAGTTCAGGCCGGAGGCTTCGGTATCCAGGTTCTTTCTGGCATTCTCCATCGAGGTGTAGGAGAGTCCCACTCTGGCGGTAACGGATACGGGAGCGTCGAAATCGAAGCACAGGTAGAGTCCCGCTCCGGGAGTCCGTATCTCGGTGGCGGCGGGAAAGTGTTCCCCGTCCCTGAATGTTCCGTATGCCGCGGGTGCGATGCCGACGGCTTCGTGAAGGGTGTCTTCCGCGCTCAGCAGGGCGGAGAAGTACATCCTGATTTCGGCGCCGTGTTGATATTTCTTCACATATTCCGGTTCCGTGATCACCCATCCTTCGATGTGTCCGTCATCCGCAAGCCGTACGTATGAATCCTTCACCGCACCGCTCTCGCCCTGTCTGTGGCCTATGTCGAAGAGCAGGTTCGCCCTTCCTGCGGGGTAGGTGAACCTTTGGAAAGCCACTCTGCGGGTGGCGGTGAGTTCCGCCGTGATGCCGTATCTGTCCAGAAGGACCTTATAGTATCCGGCTGTCGCGGTCTCGTTTTCGTGTGAGAAACGGGAGAGGTATCCGCAGCTGTCCGGGGCGTTCGGTGTACCGGGGAGGGTAATCAACTCTCCGGTGGTGGGCATCAGCACTATGCCGCCTATCTGGAACTCGTGCAGGCAGGGGAATCCTTCGATGGTGGTGTCGCGGAAGTCATAGCCGGTGGCTTCCCAGCCGTTCTTGTTGCCCAGATGGGCATTGGTGGCCGGAGCCGGTTTGGCCATTCCGAAGGGGAGGGCGCCCGGAGTGAAATGGAACCAGCGGCAGTGGGCTGTGCCGATGCGGGGTTCGACGTAGCGGGTGTAATCTTCTATGGGGGCGTTGTCACCTCCGGTATGGGTACAGCCTGCGGCAATACCTGCTCCCAGCAGGAGTGTCGTGAATATGGACAGTCTGGTGTTCATGGCGGTAACGGAAAGGAGCCGGGAGATATGCGGAATCCCCCGAATCTCTCCGAAAGATTTGAATTGTTATTCGGTGATGAGTTTGAAATCCTGTATGTCGGCCGATGCGGCGTCCGCTCCCAGAGCCGTGGCTGTGAAACGGACTTCCTTTCCGCTGACTGCGGGGAAGGATATGGTCTGGGGGATGGGATTCGCCACTATGTTGGAAAATTCACCTCCGGCCACCTTGATTCCGTCGATGTACAGTTCGTAAGCGGTAATGACATTCAGGTTCCCTGCGGGCGGGGTGTATGTGAATCCGGAGATGTCCTTCGGCTCGTCAAGGGTGACGGTGTACGAAGGGGCATCTTTCGGGAGAGAGGCGAGGAGGGGTTTATTGCCGGAGGCAATATCATCCTCTCGGGCGGGGTCGGGGGCGCAGAATGCCTGTACGTTGCAGATGCACAGGGGACCGCGGGCGTCCAGGAAACGGACTCTCAGGGCAGTGGCGGTGACAGTCGCGAAACGGACTATACGCTTGTATCCGATCGTGGTGGTGGTGTCCGCCGCATCCACTGCCGTCCACTCTCCTTCTTCGGAGGATGTCTCTATCACGAACTTGCGGACTCTCTGGCCCAGCGGGATGTATTCCTGAAGGAGCATCCGGTTCACGGCCTTGGGTTCGCGGAAGGTGTAGGTCAGTGTGGCGGAGGTGACTCCGTCTTCTGTGGCCCAGTAGGTGTCCCGGTCTCCGTCATCGGCACAGGCGGGGGAGAACCGGCGGCCGCGGACATTGTCGGCGGATACCTCGGCATCTTTCAGAATGTCGTCTTTCATGTCGTTCCGGAGCACTTCGGCCCACTGCATCACTCTGGCGGAGTCTATGGGGTGGATGCGTCCGGTGCGGCAGACGGGGAAGTTCAGGATCAGGTTGGCATTGTGTCCCACGCTTTCGTAGTATATGTCGGTGAGTTTCTCCACGGATTTGACGGTGCTGTCTGTCTCCGGGCTGTAGAACCATCCGGGGCGGACCGATACGTCCACTTCTCCTCCGAGCCACTGGATGCCTTCTTCTACGCCCCACTGGCTGGTGAGGTAGTGATATTTATCGGTTTCGAAATTGCACCAGTTGGTGGCGCCTGCCCAGCCGCGTTCGTTTCCTATCCAGCGGATGGTCTGGTATGGACCTCCGAATATCATGGCCGTAGGGTGCTTCTCGAGGATTATGTCTCGGGCCACGTCGTATTTGTAATATTCGCGGGCGTTGATGGAGCGGGTCCCTTCGGTTCCGCCGTACCAGCCGGTCCCGCCGTTGGCTCCGTCGAACCAGAACTCGAAGAGAGGGCCGTAGTTCGAGGTGAGTTCGCGGATCTGGTTATGGTAGGTTTCGACATATTCGGGGTAGCCGTAGTTTATGTTGTTCCTGTCCCAGGGGGAGAGGTACAGTCCGAATTTGAGTCCGTGGCGGCGGCAGGCCTCGGAGAGTTCCTTCACCACATCTCCTTTTCCGTCTTTCCAGGGAGAGGCGGAGATGTTATAGTCGGTGGTGGCGGTGGGCCACAGGCAGAATCCGTCGTGATGTTTCGCAGTGAGGACGACTCCTTTCAGGCCGATGCTCTTGAAAATCTCCACCCACTGGTCGCAGTCCAGATCGGAAGGATTGAAGATTTCGGGTGAAGTGTTTCCGTAACCCCACTCCATATCGCTGAAGGTGTTCAGTCCGAAGTGGACGAAAGCGTACATCCCGGTCTGATGCCAGGCGATCTGGTCTTCGGTGGGAACGGGATATACGGGTGCGGGCGGTTCTGTGGTGCAGGCTGCTGACAGGGCTGTCAGTGCGAGCAGAAGGAGTTTATTTCTCATAATGTGTGCTATTTTTCTGTTCTGGCTTTCGGATGTCTGGTCAGATAATCCCTGAAGTATTCAAGTATCGTGGCGGCCTGTTCGTCGCTGAGGTAGATTATCCTGACCGGACCCTCTTCCGAGGGTTGGAAACGTGTGACTCCCGTTTCGTCTATGGTGACTCCTCCGGGTTCTCCTATGGTGAACATCTGCGTGTCTCCTGCGGCATATACTATCGCCGTGGGATCGAACATGGCGTTGTCATAAGGCATGGGCAGGTATCTTATATAAGCCTCTTTCAGGGGATGGGCCTCCGTCCAGTTGAAGTCATTCTCTATGCTGGAGGCGGGGTAGTGCACCTTGTCCCCGAGTTCCCATGTCAGTACCGCCATCTCTGTGGGCCATTCGCTGAAAATCCTTCGGGCTGCGGGAATGTCGCGGGTGATATTGAATTCGGGTACTTCGTCGAAGAAGCGTCCGGCCATTATGGAGAGCAGTCTGACTTTCTTCTTCACCAGCTCGGGGCCGCTCAGGGGGGAATATTCATCCCCTTCGGTATCCAGCAGGAGGGAGAGGTTGGTCAGGAAACCTACGGAGGCGACGGTAACTGAATGGTCGTCGGCCTCAGAGAGGAGTTTCCGGTAGAGGGATACGGAGGTGGGGAGGCTTTCATAATCCCGTCCTGATGTCTCGAACAGCGGAGTTCCGTCTTCGCGGGTGAGGCTGCAGACCGCACCGGTATAGCACCATTCGTCCTTCGCTCCGGTATTCTGGTCAGTATTGATGATCCCTACGGGAATATCGGGGTAGCCGTACCATGTCGCCATCAGGTCTATGAACTTGGCGGTATAGATGCCGGTCTTGTTCAGACATATGCCCAGCAGGTTGATTTTACCTTCATCCTGATATTTGTAAAGGAGGTCGAGCGCCTCGGCGTCGTCGATGTCGTTTCCTATGTCGGTATCGAATATTATGTTCGGTATCGTGTTCGCATTTTCTGATTCGTGGCATCCGATCGATATTGCGGACAATGCCAGCAGGAGTATGATGATTCTTTTCATGACTGCTTGATTATTCTGTCGACTGCATTCAGGATAGGTTCGGTGGTGACGCGGGAGCCTACGGCCTGCTGCATCCATATCTGAGGGGTAAGGCGTCCGAGACGGTACATGCGGGTGATTTCGGGACCGATGCATCTGGGGTCGGGGAGCTTCGAGAAATATTCTTCCAATTGATATTCGATTATATGTCCGAACGGGTAGTTGGGCAGATACATCGGAGAGTTGACCATATGTGAATAGATGGCCAGTATGGGAGAGTCCGGGGTACCCAGAACCGGTTCGTAGTACCGGTTCCAGACTTCGCGGGCGATGCGCAGGCAGTTGTCCCGCAGGGATTCTGCAGTAGCTTCCGGATGTTCATAGAGCCATCTCCAGGTGTACATGTCCACGAGAGACACGCCCATTATCTCGTACAT
>DCIQ01000047.1:5770-8671 GCA_002317435.1 Bacteroidales bacterium UBA1722
CCCCAGAAAATGTCCAGGGTGGTATTGTCGTCGAACTTGGATTCGTACCCGAGGAGCTGGAGGTCGCGCTTCTGGAACACGAAGGCCAGGGCTTCGGTGAAGGCGGTGTTGGGCACACCGGCCAGGGGGTAGTAGTCTATATCATACAGGTCGATGGTCTCTTCTACGTTATGTCCGAATTCGTGGGTGGCGATGTTGTATCCTTTATAATCCATTCCGAGTTCTCCGGCGCGGGTCCTCAGGAAGGATTTGTAACCGCGTCCCGCAGCGGGCCATGCGTGGCCTGAACCGCGGGCGGCATCGACGCCTATCTTGTCGGAGACGAAATCGGCATAATCGGCCGGGAATCCGAGATTCCGCAGCATGCGGGGCATATCAGCCTCGAAAGCGGCAGGGGTGGGATAGAGACGGCGGGTCTGTGCCGTAAGGGCATCCTCCGGCATCGCCGAACGGCTCTTGAATCCGTCATACCATATATCGTAAGGGCGCAGCGGCCGTCCGAGGCGGGATTCTATGAGTCCGGCGGTCTTCCTGACCTGTTCCGAAGATATCAGGTGGATGAAAAGCTCCTCGATTTCATCGGCTGTGACTTCCATTGACCCTTCGAAATTACGGATGATGCCTGTCGGCTGGCCAGGCGAGTAGGGATCGAGTTCCAGAGCACACCGGTAGGTGCGCAGTATCTGGGCATATCTTTCGGTCCCTTCGGGGGCGAGTTCCACTTCTTCACCGTCTTTCCAGGTCTTGTTCGAGTACGGGGCCCAGTCGTATGAAGAATCGTTCACCACGGCGGCGGGGATGTCCTGACAGGCGATTCTCTCCATCACCTTGTATATCATCTCCTGCTTTTCGTTGGCGTCGGGGACATCCGCATAGTTCGATTTTATCTCATCGCGGAGATTCCAGTGCGAGAGGAGGACCATATCTTCCGGGAAAAGGCGCCGGCCGTCTTCGGTCAACAGACGGCCCATCATTATGTTGTAGTCCGCGATGTAATTTTCCGTGGCGCTGTTCTGAGCGGCCGACCGCTGGAGAACGGCGGCCGGGATGCGGGTGGTGAACATATCGCCCATCCTGGCGTACGCCCATTCCAGACGGCTCCATCCCGTGCCCAGTTCATTCTTCTCGGACAGGGTATATGAAGGGAAATTCAGGACTGTCGTGAAAGCGATGCCGTTTTCGAACATATCGTCCGAAAAATGAGCTGTAGCGCTGTAGCCGCCGAATATGTAATCCACGTCGATGGGGTCGTCTCCGGAGAGCACCGTGGGCTTCTGCAGGTCCACCGTAAGCTGGTTCGCGGAGCCGCTGAATATTTCGAAAGCCCGTGAAAGATGATCGAAAAGCACTTTTCGGGCTTCGGGTGTGGCGGCGTGACGGGCTTTTACGAATTCGGTGAAATCCTGTTCGGTGCCGTCGGTCTCCCTCCAGAGAAAGGCCGCCTGGCGGACACCTTTTTCGAAAAGCCTCTTGTCAGAAACGTCAGACTGGCTGACGATGGCTGTGATGGTGTTTTCAGTGATGTTGGACATGTCGTTTTCCTGATGGTTCTGGCAGCATGCTCCTGCGACTGCAGCCAGCAGAATGGGTAGATGTTTCATGCTCGGTTTCATAAATTCCATGATGAATTCCTAGGGTATGACAAATGTACGTTTTTTACACATATTCGCCATCATCGGGAATGATTTTTAACCGTATGATGAAGTATGGGTCGGAAAAAATAGTTAATTTTGCATTCTATCGTTTGTGCATTGTTCGAAATCAAGAATTGGGATATCATGAAAAACTGTTTGCGGTTGATGCTTCTGACCGGAATTCTGATGGCAGTCTCATGTACGTCATCGAAGGAAATCGTGTACCTTCAGGATATCGATCAGGTCCGATTGAATGAATTTACGACACGCTATGAAGCTAAAATAAAGAAAGACGACCTGCTGAACATAGTGGTGTCCGGCCCGGACAAACAGGTAATCATGCCTTATAATCTGACTCTCAGCGAGGGGATCGTCGCTGGAAGCAGCGTCGATCCCGAACGGGCGACGCTTTCGTATCTCGTGGACAGTGACGGGAATATCAACTTCCCGATACTCGGCAAGATTCACGTGGAGGGGATGACCCGTTCCGAACTGGTGGAGATGCTTTCCTCCGAGATAAGCAAGGATGTAAAGGACCCCATCATATACGTTTCATTCAAGAATTACAAGATAACCGTTCTGGGAGAAGTCAAGAATCCGGGGACATATACTATGGATTCGGAGAAAATCAACATCTTCCAGGCACTCGGAAGGGCCGGTGACCTCCAGCTGACGGCGCAGCGTGAGGGTATCATACTTATCCGTGAAGTGGACGGCACCCCCACATATCATACGATAAACCTCAAGAGTGCGGAACTGATGAATTCCGACTATTTCTTCATGCAGCAGAATGACGTGCTGTATGTTCCCCCTTCGGCTTCCAGGGTGGCCACGGCCAATGCCGCGACAGGTATATGGAGCGTCGCCATAAGTTCGGTTACGGCAGCGGTGGCGGTGGTGGCACTTATCATCAACAGTACCAGATCCAGTTCCAACTCCAACAAATGACAGAAAACATGGACCCCAAAAATATTTCCAACACTTCTTTTACTGAATCCTCCGGTGGACGGGATGAAGAACTGAACATCAGTGAGATACTCTCCTTTGTATGGCGTTTGCGCTGGTGGATGGCGGGGACTGTCGCCGTGACATTCATAATCGCTGTCCTCTATATCAAACTGTCCACTCCGGTTTATCAGCGGAATTCGATGGTGATGCTGGAAAGTGCCAGATCCGGAAACAGCGAGATGACCCTTCTGGCCGATATAGCGGGGATGCGGAACAGTTCTCCCATAGACAACGAAATCTTCATCATACGTTCCACCAG
>DCIQ01000047.1:8698-16402 GCA_002317435.1 Bacteroidales bacterium UBA1722
AAGGTGGTGGAGGATCTCGGCCTGCATGTGAGGTATTTTACCGAAGTGTCTCCCCTGCTGGATCCTGACTGGAAATTCGCCAAGTTCAAGACCGTAGAATATTACAAGGACAGTCCTTTCACTATGGAGGTGCAGTTCGACCCTCTCTATCCGGCCAAATTGTGTCCGGAATTCATCGAAGTGAAGTTCGTCGTCGAAGATAAGGATTCCTTCAGAATCCGGTCAGTCAGGACCGCCGGTGCGTCGGGTGAAGAGGCGGATGTGGACCAGAAGGCGTCGCATGCCTGGGGGACACCGTTGTCCTTCGACGGATTTGTCATAACTTTGAATGCAGCGGATGTCCAGTTGATGAAACCCGGTGCCAAGTTCAGGGCCACATGGGGCAAGCCCTACACGGTGGGTGCCGCTTTCCAGAAGAACCTGACGGCTTTCGTGGAATCCGGGGTCATAGGGAAGAACAGCAAGACCGACGTGATCTCGTTGACTATGAAGGATTCAAAACCTGAAAGGGCTGACGATATCCTGAATGCTCTCATCGAAAAATATAACGATGAGGCCCGTGAATACAAGAATGCTTCCGTTCTCTCTACCATAGAATTCATCGACACTCGTCTGGAGACTATCTCGGAAGAACTGGGGAAGGTCGAATCCAATTACAGGAATTATCAGACATCCAGAACATTGGTGAATATCGAGGCACAGTCCCAGTTGACTTTGACATCAGATATGCAGTATGAAAACCAGCTGACGGAAATCAGACTTCAGCAGAGCATACTCAAGATGATAAAGGAAGATCTGAATCACATGAAGGAAGGGGAGTATAAGGTGATTCCTTCGAACATCGGTCTGTCTGACGCGGGTCTTAATCAGGTCATTTCGAATTACAATACCCTGGTGGCCGAGAGAAATCGTCTGGTGGCGAATTCTTCGACCAGCAATCCCCGGGTCCGGAACGTGGATCTCCAGCTCTCTGACGGCAGGAATGCGATAGTGCTTTCCATCGCGAATCTCGAGAAAGTCTACAGCATCAGGGAGCAGGAAATAAATGATGTGCTTCGCAAGAGCAAGGCTAAGATGTCTTCCATCCCCACCCAGCAGTTCGATCTTACCCAGATAGCGAGAAAGCAGCAGATTATAGAGCCGCTTTATCTCCTTCTCCAGCAGAGGAGGGAAGAGGCTCAGATTTCCATGTATTCCGTTACCGACAAGGCACGTATCATAGAAGCCTCATACGGATCGTCTGTCCCTATCGAGCCCAAGAGCCGCGTGATTCTCCTGTTGGCCATGATTCTGGGATGCTGTATCCCTCCCGTGGCAGTGTGGTTATGGGGAGTGATGAAATATAAGGTGGAGACCAGGGAGGATATCGAGAAAGTGCTGGACAATCCCATATTGGCCATAGTTCCTTTTACTGACGATCGCGGAACACTCCGATCTTCCGGAGGCAGGGACGTGAAGTCCGAGTCATTCAGGATGCTCAGAAGCAATCTTCAGTTCAGTCAAGGACGTGTACTTCAGGTGACGAGTTCCGTTCCCGGTGAAGGGAAGTCCTTTATCGCCGCCAATCTGGCAGTCTCGCTCACACACATCGGCAAGAAAGTGATAGTCGTGGGCATGGATCTTCGCAAACCGAGGCTTGTTGAATTCTTTCCGGAGGTGGCATCCCATAAGAGCGCCTCGGTGGTGTCGTATCTGATCGGAAAACTTGATCATCCTTCACAGACAGTGATTCATTCGGAGCAGTTCCAATTTCTGGATATAGCCTATTCGGGTGTCATCCCTCCGAATCCCAGTGAACTCCTGTCAACGGACAGATTGAAGGAACTTATCGATTATTACAGGGGGCAGTATGATTATGTGGTGCTTGATACTGCTCCGATGATGCCTGTTTCGGACTCTGTCCTTATAAACAGATTCGTAGATATCACCCTGTATATAATCAGGTCCAATTATACCGGGATGAAAATGCTTCAGGAGATTTCAAGGCTCTTCAAGCAGATGGAGATCAAATCTCCCAAACTGATTTTGAACGGAATGGACCTTGAATCCAAAATCTTGAGATACGGCTATGGCCAGTATGGTTACGGGAGCGGATACGGGAGCGGATACGGCTACGGCTATGGCTATGGATACGGAGATGCCGAAGGAAACAGGACGTCTGACGGTACCTGGTTCAGTCATCTCGGCGGCCGTTTCAAAAAGAAATGACGTGACCAGAGATTTGTTGTCAGGAGAATATATTACAATTTAATGAAAAGGCGGTCGGCTACCTTCTCCCCGTACGGGTTTCTATCCGGCAAAAGGCAAATGAAGAATCAGTATTTTATATTAATGCTCACAGCGTTGTTGGCATTCACTTCCTGTAATCACATTCAAGAGATTAATGTGGATTTCGGAGGCAATACGTATATCAACGAGTATGGCAGTCTTACAGATGCCATCAATAATCTTTCCAAACAGATCAGAGAGAGTAATGATTCTCTGAGTGTCAAGTTGAATGCCATAGAGAATGCCATCGACAAGGGGCTGGCCGACGCGGTTACCGCCCAAGGCCTGATCAAGGATGCCATCCTCTCTCTGCAGGAGCAGGTGCGGACCGGTCAACTCTCTCATGAGGCGGCTATGACACAGCTGACAGAAGCCGTCAGGAGTCAGACTGCTGACCTCAATACGAAACTGACCGCTATAGAAGCGGCCATGACTACCGGTTTTGCCAATCTCGCCCAGAAGTCCGAGTTGATCAAGTCTGCCATCGATTCCCTCGCGGAGGAGGTCGAAGCGGGCCACCTCAGTACGCGACAGGCGCTTGACTCCATCAAGTCTGCCATCGTCAGCCAGACTGCCGGGCTCAGCACGAAATTGACCGCCATCGAATCGGCCGTGACTGCCGGGTTGGCCAATCTCGCCCAGAAGTCTGAGCTGATCAAGTCTGCCATCGATTCCCTCGCTGATGAGGTAGAAGCAGGCCGCCTCAGTACGCAGCAGGCACTTGACTCCATCAAGTCTGCCATCGCCGGCCAGACTGCCGGGCTCAGCACGAAACTGACCTCCATCGAATCGGCCGTGACCGCCGGTTTGGCCGATCTCGCCCAGAAGTCTGAGCTGATCGAATCCGCCATCGATTCCCTCGCTGATGAGGTCGAAGCGGGCCATCTCAGTACACAGCAGGCACTTGACTCCATCAAGTCGGTCATCGCCGGTCAGACTGTCGGCCTGAGCACGAAACTGACCGCCATCGAATCGGCCATAGGAACAGGTTTTACAAATCTGACTGATGTGGAGAATCTCATTTTGGCTGCCATCAACGGAACCGGGGGTGTGAATGATCGGCTCAAAGATATTGAGGATCAGATTAAAGCGCTCAAAGAGGATATAGAGGCGGGAAACACCACTGAAGCGGCGGCCCTCGAGGCGATCAGACAGGCGATAGCGTCTCTTCTATAATCCGTAACTGGAAAAGTTGTAGAGCATGAAATTGAACAAACCTATTCTGGTCGCAGCTCTGGCAGTCTTGCTGCCTGTGGTCTCGCTCCAAGCCCAGTCATACAACAGGACCGTACGTACCGACACATGGTCCGTGTATGTCTATGGGGGCCTTTCAGGTTTCTATGATTTGAGGGACGTCCCGGTGGAAGCGGACATCAGGTCGACCATCCATCCTGATTTGGCCTTGGGAATGAAATACAATATCAGACCGTGGGTGCGGACAGGATTCAATCTTGGCTACAGTTATCTGAACGCTGTCAACAATGCCGCCCGCAGTATGAAGACTGAAGAGTCCGGTGTCACGTTGGGTGCCTATAACGACGGTGTCCGTACCGTCACCACTTCAGTGGTTATCGACAACCATTACCAGCACTTGGTCTTCGGTGATTTGAATGCCGACCTTAACCTGCTCTGTCCCTTTAACGCAGATGGCAGATGGAACGTATGGATCGGTACCGGTGCGGGCTTTATGGCCGACTGGGACAGAAGTGTAGTCGTTTATGTCGTAAATGAACGCATAGAGTCCCGTGGTTATGACCACCATAACGTTTACACACACGACTATGTGACGACTTCGGGTATCGACAACAGTTTCGGAGCATTATACATCCCTGTCCGTCTGTCCGTCGAGTTCGATATAAACCGATGGACAGTCGGTTTGCGCGGTGAGTACAAGTGGACATCTTTCGAGCGGGCTCTGCTGCCGGTCGGTGTATGGAGCATCGGTGCCGGCATAGCTTATAATATTTTGGGAAAGGGGAAAGGTCGCTGAATATCTGATTCCGATCACGAGTCTTTTTCAGTGTCCGCCGAGTTGCGGATGCTGAATTCGCAGCCGCAGTACTGCTGGTTATAGAACTGTCTGGCGAGAAGGTTACGTTTCTCATAGAGGCCTCCTTTCCGCCAGTTCTTGTCCCAGAAGGTGACTGTCGGGAACTGGGAGGCCGCCCATTCGCCGGCTTCCATTATCTGTCGGATATCTTTCCACCGGGAGGACATCAGGGTGGTGGTCAGCAGTGTGAAACCGTTTCTGGAGGCATATTCCGCAGCACGGAGCAGACGAAACTTGAAACAGTAGAGGCATCGGCTGCCCCTTTCTGGCTCAGCAGACATCGGTGCCGCGCCCTCCAGCCACTGATTGTGCCGTTTCTGCCATATCCCGGCAGCGGAAAGCGGGTCGTCCGGACGGGAAACTTCGGACATCATTTCTTTCGGGATTTCGTCCAAACAGTCTTCATCCACTGTCGGAATGCCCAGTCCGGCAGCATAGGCGGTAATCTCTCCTTTTCTGTGGAGATATTCCTCCATGGGGTAGATATTCGGATTATAGTAGAAAATGGTGGGCTCATATCCGTTCGCCTGCATCCATTCGAGGATGGCGGCGGAACAGGGGGCGCAGCAGGAGTGAAGCAGGACTTTCATGATTCCGGACTGTCTTTTTTGAATTCTTTACAGATGGCCAGAATCTCCTCTCCGTATTTGGCGAACTTGGCTTTTCCGAAACCTGTCACTGACAGCAGTTCTCCCTCGGTCTGAGGATTTTTCGCGGCTATCTGCATAAGGGTCCGCTGATGCAGAACGAAGAAGGCCGGGACATTGTCGGCCAGATAGCGTTCCGTTCTCCACTGCCTGAGTCTTTCGACAAGTTCTGTGTTTATGTCATCTTCGTCTTGATGAACAGTTTCAGCGGGCTTGCTCTCTTTTATCGGGGATTTGCTCTTTTTGGAAGTGCGGCTGCGGTCTTCCAGCAGACAGCCGGTGCGGACGGAGGCATAACCTTTAACGGAGAATCCTCCGGACTGTATCATTTCCATCGCCCCCAGAAGGATTCCGACCTGCGTCAGAAGCTCTCCCGAAGCTTCCTTCACTTTTTTCTTGACATCTTTGTTATCAATCTCAAGTGAAGGTATATCTGTCACGGTCGAACGGATCTTTTCCAGAGCAGGGATAAAATAACCGGATGCTTTGAGGATGCGTTCCTTGAGATGCTCATCCTCCATCACACAGGCGCTTCTGCTGCATATCATATTGATCTGGTTCCTGAATTTCTCGGTCACGGGAGTCATCTCATCCAGTTCTGAAAGACATCCGGAGAGTTTCTTCCCCCGTTCGGGATAGATATCATCGAGATTATCCCGCCATAACTTGTCCAGCCATCCCAGATAGCGCCCCAGCGGACTGAAATCGAATACCGAACAGAGCAGTCCCACATAATGGGCGGCTTCCCGTCCTGAAAGGCTGTTGCGGACGGCTTCCGGACTTGGAACGGCTGCGGTGAAGCCCGATACGGCCTCATCGGAGAAGAGAGAGGCCGTTCTGACAGGTGTATCCAGCGAGAGACCTTCCAATGTCCTGCATCTGGACAGGGCCACATATACCTGTCCGAAAGCGAATGCGGCATTCGCATCTATGATGACCCTGTCGAAGGTAAGACCCTGGCTTTTGTGAATGGTTATGGCCCATGCGGCTCTGAGGGGTATCTGACGGAACGAGCCTATCTTGTCCTGACGGATTTCCCCCGAATCCTTGTCCAGAGTATATTGTGTGTTCTCCCATTCTACGGGCGAGACACTGATATCCCGCCCGTCTTCACATTTTACGATAATCTCGTTGTCTGGGCCCAGTGAAGCTACTTTTCCTATCTTTCCGTTGAAATATTCACCTGTACCGGAAGTGTCGTTCCGGATGAACATCACTTGTGCCCCTTCCTTCAGGTAGATGGTCTCATCGGCAGGATAACTGCTTTCGGGAAATTCTCCTTCTATCTCGGCGGTAAACGGGACCGCTTTCCCGGGAAGGCGGTCCAGCTGTTCGGTATTGAAAGAATCCACACGGCGGTTATGGGTCATCAGCCGGATAGGCTCGGACATGTCAGGGGAGGTGATGTCGGCTCCGACCCGGGCGTTCAGTTTTCTGAGCATGGTGTCAGAGGGATGACCGTCCCTGATGGAGTTCAGTATGTCCACGAACTCCTGATCCTCCTGCCGGTAGATGGTTTTCAATTCGATGGTGACGTATTCCAGTGACCTGAGTGCCTTGGAAGAGAAAAAATACGGTGAAGCGTACACCCGGGCGATATAGGGGCGCTCATTCTCCTTTACTACCGGTGAAAGCTGTCTGGCATCCCCCACCATCAGCAGCTGCACCCCTCCGAAAGGCTTGTCACTGCTCCTGTAACGCCTCAGGGTCATATCCACCGCATCCAGCAGGTCTGCGCGGACCATGGATATCTCGTCGATGATGAGAAGGTCCAGCGTCCGGATAATCTTCATCCGTTCCTTCTTCAGACTCCTGAATCTCTCAGTCATCTGATATTCGGTAATAAGTTCCTTTATATCCGGCAGATAAGGACACAGCGGCAGCTGAAAGAAAGAATGGATGGTGGAACCCCCGGCATTTATGGCCGCCACCCCGGTGGGCGCCAGAACCACGAACCGCTTGGAGGTGTTCTCTGTAATATATTTCAGAAACGTAGTCTTCCCGGTACCGGCCTTCCCCGTCAGAAAAACGGACACTCCCGTATTCTCCACATACCTCTCCGCCAATTCGAACAAATCGTCCTTCTTTATGTCCATATCCCTGAATTGTATATTGGTTTGCATCAATCCCGGGCTGCTCTCTGCCCTCGAATCAAAATATGGACGAATATACAAAACATTTACAGCATCCGGGGTGATATCTGCATGAAATCACCCCGAAACGGCATCGAAAAGCTTAATCGGGGGAAAATCTGCGATATATTGCCCCGTTCAAGCATATTGTCCCTTGCCAAACTGTCAAAACCCACCAATATTTCAGTGTGCCGGACATATACCTATTATCAGGAATCTTTCATAACTTTGGACTGCCATATTTACAATATAAAAACGGCCCGAAAATGAAAAGAATGAGATTAGCGGCGCTTCCGGCGCTGGTGACGATGATCGCTGTGTCGCTGTCCTGCTGCACGCAGAGAACAGATTGCCCGTCAGGGCAGCAGCTTGAACCTGTAGATTACGTAAGCACCCTGGTGGGGACCCTGTCGAAGATAGACCTCTCCACCGGCAACAACTATCCGGCTCTGGCCCGTCCCTGGGGGATGAATTACTGGACACCCCAGACCGGCAGGATGGGGGACGGCTGGACCTATACCTATACGGCCGATAAGATAAGGGGTTTCAAGCAGACCCACCAGCCCAGTCCCTGGATGAACGACTGGGGTCAGTTCTCCATAATGCC
>DCIQ01000047.1:16505-17542 GCA_002317435.1 Bacteroidales bacterium UBA1722
GCGAAGCCCTACTATTACAGCGTATATCTCGCTGACCACGATGTCTTCACTGAGATGACGGCCACCGAGAGGGCGGCGATGTTCCGTCTCACCTATCCCGATGCCGAGATGTCATATTTCATAGTCGATGCATATGACAGAGGCTCCGGAATAGAGATAGAGGGTAACACTATCAAAGGCTACACCACCCGTAACGTAGGCGGAGTCCCCGAAGACTTCCGCGAATGGTTCGTCCTCACATCTGACCGTCCCTTCGAGTATGTCGCCACCGTAAAGGATGGAAAACTCACAGAAGGGCAGAAAAGTGCCGAAGGCGACCACGTGATGGCAGTGGTGGGCTTTCCCACCTGTCGCGGGGATGTCGTGAACCTGAAAGTGGCCGGATCCTTCATCAGTCCCGAACAGGCCGGATTCAACTCGAAAGCGAAATCGGAGAGCGCTTCGTTCGATGCCGTGGAGCAGGAGGGACGCTCCAGATGGAACGAAGTCCTGGGAAGAGTTATTGCCGAAGGCGGAAGCATAGATGATATGCGTACGTTCTACAGCTGCCTGTACCGCTCGGTGATATTTCCGCATAACGTTTCCGAGGTGACTCCCGAAGGGAAAGTAGTCCACTACGACTTCCATAACGGAGGAGTGAAGGACGGGTATTATTTTACCGATACCGGTTTCTGGGATACTTTCCGCGCCCTGTTCCCCTTCCTGAACCTCGTATATCCCGAGATGAACGACAAGATGCAGGAGGGACTCGTGAACTGTTGGCTGGAGAGCGGTTTCCTCCCCGAATGGGCCAGCCCGGGACATCGCGGCTGTATGATAGGTAACAATTCCGCTTCCGTCGTGACCGATGCATACATCAAGGGGCGTACGGGATACGATATAGATGCCTTGTGGGATGCCGTGGTGCACGGAACTGCAAGCGTTCACCCGAAAATCACCAATACCGGCCGCTACGGCTGGGAATACTATAATACTCTCGGATACGTTCCGTATAATGTCGGCATCAATGAGAATGCCGCCCGTACCCTCGAATATGC
>DCIQ01000047.1:17631-17930 GCA_002317435.1 Bacteroidales bacterium UBA1722
GGAGAACTACAGGAACGTTTATGATTCCGAGGCGGGCTGGATGTGCGGCCGTAATGAAGACGGCACCTTCCAGCGTCCTTTCAATCCTTTCAAATGGGGTGATGCCTTCACCGAAGGCAATAGTCTCCACTACACATGGTCAGTGTTCCACGATCCTGCCGGTCTGGCCGCTCTGATGGGCGGGGAGGAGGCGATGGCCGCCAAGCTGGACTCCATTTTCCTGTTCCCCCCTCATTTCGATGAAAGCTACTACGGCGGTGTAATCCACGAAATCCGCGAGATGCAGATTATGAATATGG
>DCIQ01000035.1:0-402 GCA_002317435.1 Bacteroidales bacterium UBA1722
TCCATTGACGTGGTGTCCTTGATCAAAATGCTTTTCATCACTTCTCTGCTTTACCGAACAGTTCATTCAGAGACTCTTCACTGAAAGGACACTGCTCTCCGTTAATCTTTGCCTGTCTGATATTCTTCATCGCAGCTTCTGCGGATGAAGCATCAAAACACTTGAACAGAACGCTCTTCAAGCGGTCAAGTCTGAGGATATCAGCCCCGGTGAACTTTCCGAAACGGCCTAAACTTCGTCAGATGCGTACAGATAGTCAAACAATGGCGTATCGTATTCAAAGTAGTCCCCTTCATCGAAGAATCTCCCGAGTTCCTGCCGTGCCGTTTCGAGTGAATCGGAAGCGTGAATGATGTTCTCCTGATGGCTCATGCACAGGTCTCCCCTCACCGTTCCGGGCGC
>DCIQ01000035.1:497-7925 GCA_002317435.1 Bacteroidales bacterium UBA1722
ATGACGGGCGCCGCCATCATCGACTTCTCTATTATCGGATAGAAGGATTTACCCACCAGATGGGAATAGTGTTCGGCACATTTCTCCTTCGTGAAACGGTACATCTTGAGGGCAACGAGTTTCAGACCCTTCTTCTCGAACCGGGAGATTATCTCTCCGGCAAGTCCCCTCTGCAATGCGCAGGGCTTGATTATCACAAGTGTTCTTTCCATATCTAACATCCCCCTTTGTTGTCAAGACTGCATGAACTGCCCTCAGCGGGAACAGGCACGATACCTGCCATTCCCGGCTTGAAGGTTATAGTACCGTCCTCAAGTACGAAGCAAGGGATTCCTATGGTTCCCCTTTCCCTGACCTTTGCGAATGCCGGACTGCCGTCCCGAAGGGCCAGGAATTCCTTGAGCTTCCTCGGATGCTCTCCGATGTCGATGACTTCGTATTTCGAGCTGTCTGACAGCTGGTCCGCAATCCTGATGCAGTCAGGGCACAAAGCCATTTTGTATACTTTGATCATAACTGTAGTAATCTTGTTAATAGTCGTAACAGTAGCACAAATTTAATCAAAGACGGCCAATTATTACAATCTATTATGATAAAGACACGGGGCATATGAGCCGTCGTGGGTAATCCTTATTGTCGGTGCAAAGGTAAACGACGCACCGTCATCCAATCAAGTACCGGCCTTCCAAAGGCCTCAGCCCGAACTCGAGGGGCAGACAGTGCCCATGATTTTTTCAGTGTCCTTTCCGAAATATTTACGGGAGAAATGAGCGTTATCATGCCTATATTTGCATCCGTGAATATGATTCCGAAGATGAAAAGACTATTTATTCTTTCCTTGTTGTTTTTTTCAGTGGCTGCGGGTGTCGCCGCAGGAGCAGGAAAAACGGTCAGGAGCGTCTCTCCCGAAGAATTGGATGATTACTGCAGGGCCGTTTCGGCGCATCTCTGCACCAGGGCGAATACGGTCCATCCGCTGAAGGTGGATGCCGTCAGATATTACAGGGACAATACCGTGGAGATATATTTTTCTTCGGCTCTGGGAGAACAGCCGCTTCGCAGAAATGACATAGACTGGCTGTACGTAACCGCCAGATCGATGCTCGGCGGAAAGTTCCCGAAATGCACTTTCAGGATATTCACCGACAAGAAGGAGGTGGAGAAACTGGCTTCACCCTGGTTCTCCTCCGGGACTTGCGCCACGGGGACATGGTCTTCCGCCGAAGCGGCGAAAGTCCTGAAGACTTATTCCAAGAATTATGAGAAGGCCAGGAAAAAGAAAACCCTCACGGACGGCTCCTTCGTGGTGAGAAGTTCTTCATCCGGCGCCGACACGGTGCAGGTGGGTTACAAAGGCCGCTCCAGCGGGATGGTGTCCGCTTCCACCGCTGCCGGGAACAGCCGCCAGTGGGTACGTGCCTCCAGAGACAAGAACGAACAGGTGACACGCGGTCTGCAGAACAGAAATATCGCCCTGTGGGACAGTCACGGGTATTTCTACAATACCAATCAGGGAAAGTGGGGCTGGCAGCGGCCGCATCTTTTCCGGACTCTCGAGGACAAACTGACCGCAGAACTTGTGCTCCATTGGCTTGTGCCGATGCTTGAGAACGCGGGAGCCTATGTGGTGCTTCCGCGTGAGCGCGACACCAATACGGATGAGGTGACGGTGGATTACGGCCGCGGCGGATATTCGGAGCGGGGTTCGAAATGGACGGATGCCCCCTATCCGGGTTTCGGGGACGGCTCCGGGATGTACCGCAGCGGAGAAAATCCCTTCGCCATGGGCGGAGCCCGGCAGGTGAAGGTAGGGGATGCCGGATCCTCATCCGGAGATGCTTATGCCACGTGGAAGCCGGAATTGCCGAAGGCGGGAGAATATGCCGTATATGTATCGTATCAGTCCCTGCCTAAAAGCACTACGGTGATCTATACGGTATATCACTGCGGACAGCCGAGCCGTTTCTTCGTGAACCAGCGGATGGGCGGAAGCACGTGGGTGTATCTTGGCACCTTCTTCTTCGACGGAGAGCAAGGGAAAGGAAGCACCCCGCGCAACGGCGTGACCATATCGAACGCCCGGGTCCCCGGGGTGGAGTACAAGGGCGATGAGGTGATCACCGCGGATGCCGTAAAGTTCGGCGGAGGAATGGGGAACATAGCCAGAGGCGTGGACGACGGCCACGCTTCCGTCAGCGGGAAGCCGCGATATCTCGAAGGGGCCAGGTACTGGATGCAGTGGGCCGGATTCCCCGAAAATCTGTACAGTCCTCTGGACGGCACAAGCGATTATAAGGATGACTATACCTGCCGTGCGGTTTGGGTGAATTCGCTCGCCGGAGGATCTGAGAAGAATCCCTACCGGAGCGGTTACGGGGTTCCCCTGGATCTCTCCCTGGCCATTCATACCGATGCCGGCCAGGCTTTCAACGACTCGATAGTAGGTACGCTCGCCATATACACCTCCCGTTCGAACAACCGCACGTATCTTGCGGACGGAAGGGACAGGATGATCAGCAGGGAGCTCTGCGATATAATCCAGAGCCAGGTGGTGGAGGACCTGCGTGCAGTGGTGGATTCTTCGTGGAGCCGTCGCGGGATGTGGGACAAATCCTATCTCGAATGCCGTGCCCCGGAGGTGCCTTCGATGATTCTGGAACTCCTCTCGCATCAGAACATGGCAGATGCCGCTCTGGCTGCGGAGCCCGAGTTCCGCTTCGTCGTGTGCCGTGCCGTATATAAAGGTGTCCTGAAGTTCTTCAAGGCTACGGAAGGGAAGGATTATGTGGTCCAGCCCCTTCCCGTGACCTCTTTCTCCGCACTTCTGGATGCCGACGGAAAGGTGTGTCTGAACTGGGAGGCCCGTCAGGATCCTCTGGAACCTTCCGCCGCTCCTGACGGCTATGTCATTTATCGCAGGGTGGTGGATGCCGCTTCCGCCACGGCGGAGCAGCTGCGCAGGCCGGACCGCCATTTCACTTTCGAGAAGATAGGCTACACCAGGAGTACGGAATATGTCCCTTCGGACTCTCCGGAGCCGGGGAAAATCTACAGCTATATGGTGAAGGCCGTGAACAGGGGAGGGTGCTCCTTCCCCGGCGAGATTCTCTCCCTCGCTGCCGGAACCGGTGAACAGGCCTTGGTAATCAATGCGTTCGATCGACTTGGCGGAGGGGCTCAGTTCGGCCTCACGGATTCCCTTCAGGGAGGATTCTCCTCTTGGACGGACAGGGGAGTGCCGTATGGGGACGATATCGCCTACGCCGGCGAGCAGTACAGTTTCGACAAGAAGGACCCCTATGTGGATGATGCCCATCCGGGTTTCGGAGCCAGCTGGGATGAGTATGATGATAATATTGCCTGCGGCAATACTTTCGATTACCCGCTCATTCACGGTGCCGCGCTCGTGCGGGCCGGCTACGGATTCTCTTCATGTTCCGGCTCCGCCCTGGAGAGGGTGGATGTCCGGTCTTTCTCTCTGGTGGATGTCATAGCCGGCAAGCAGAAGAGTGCGGGCAGGTATTCCGGCGTTCTCTCCTCTCCGATGACGGACCTTCTCTCCGGATACCTGGATGACGGCGGAAGTCTCCTCATATCCGGTTCATATCTTCTGTCCGATGACTGTCAGAATGCTGATGAATCCCCTGTCCGGTTTGCGGAGCATTATCTCGGGTGCCGTGCCCTGTCAGGGGGGAATTCCGTGAATTCTGTGATGACCGTCTCCGGGGAGAGGAAAGAATTCTCCTTCAGGAATGAACCGAATCCGGACATTTATTCCGTGGAACGGACCGATGTGCTGACACCTTGCGACAGGCATGCCCGTGTCGTTCTCCGGTACGGCGGCAGCGGACCTGCGGCCGGCATAGTCTTCCGGGGCGGGGATTATAACTGTGCCGTCTGCGGCTTTCCGATAGAGGTGGCCGATGATGTGCCCGGACTGATAAACCGTCTGCTGGAGCAGATAAAAAGATAAATTATGATACCTGTTTCCAAGAACGAAGAGAAACTCATAAGAGCCCTTTCCCGGAAGAAGGAGAGGGATGAGAGAGGAATGTTCATCGTGGAGGGGGAGAAGATGGTGGCCGAGGCGCTGGAATCCTCCCTGGAGGTGGTTAAGGTGTTCCGGATGTCGGAGATAGGGGAGGACGCGATGAAGCGGATAAGCCTTCTGACCACCCCGTCTCCCGCACTGGCCATCGTCCGAAAACCGTCGCCGGACCTGTTGCCTTCAGGCAATATCATACCTGAAGGACTGGCCGTGGCATTGGATGCCGTGCGCGATCCTGGAAATCTCGGCACCATCATCAGGCTGTGCGACTGGTTCGGAGTGGGGCACATCTACGCTTCGCCCGACACGGTGGATGCATATAATCCCAAGACGGTCCAGGCGTCGATGGGGGCGATACTGCGCAGGAAAGTGGTCTATACCGACCTCGGCGGCCTCATCGACCGGTATCGGGAGGGGGGACGTCCGGTTTACGGGACCTTTCTCGACGGGTCGGATATCCATACGGTGGAACTGGAACGCTCCGATGCCCTGATCGTTATGGGAAGCGAGTCTTTCGGCATATCCGACGCGCTCTCGCGCAAGATAGACAGGAGGCTTCTCATACCTCCTTTCCCCGAGGGAAGTCAAACCTCTGAATCATTGAATGTTGCCATTGCGACCGCGATTTTGTGCTACGAATTCCGGCGTCGGTGAGTTTTTTTTTGTTATATTTGTACCAATACAACGATGAAATTACTTTTGACGATTTTACTGACTATGGGTATTTTCAGTTCTAACACATGGAAAGGATACGGAAAGGACACCATCACTTTGAATGACGGAAAGACTCTTGAAATAACGTTCATAGCACACGCATCCCTGATGTTCGAATATGACGGGAACGTCATCTACGTCGATCCTACGGAGCAGTTTGTGAAATATCCGGAACGTCCCAAGGCGGATTTCATACTGGTCACCCATACACATTCGGACCATTTCGATACGGCGGCGTTCAGGAAGATAGTGAAGGAAGGCACTGCGGTGTTCTGCACCGATGAACTGCCTCCCATGCTGGAAGATATCCAGATTCCCGACGGAGTGCGCATCAAGCCGATGAAGAACGGGGATGAGACTACTCTGACCACCAGTGTCCTGCTCAAGGCCGTGCCTGCACACAATCATCCCATGAGAGAGAATTTCCATCCCGCCGGCCGGGATAACGGATACGTCATGAACTTCGGCGGTTTCAAGGTGTATGTGGCGGGTGATACCGAGGACATACCGGAACTGTCGGCTCTCGCCAAAGATGCTGTGGATATCGCCTTTCTGCCGGTGAACCAGCCTTACACCATGACTGTGAATCAGGCGGTAAGAGCAGTGGGGATGATAAAGCCCGCCATTTTCTATCCTTATCATTACGGTGGCAGCGGAGAGGATACCGATATCGAAGACCTGAAGGCGAAATTGGAAGGCTCCGGGGTGGAAGTGCGTGTCCGGAATATGGAGTAGTACATTTTTTTTGGTATTTAAAAAAAAATAACCACTTTTGCATCCGCAATAGCGGAATGGGGCATTAGCTCAGTTGGCTAGAGCGTGTGACTGGCAGTCACAAGGTCAGGAGTTCGATTCTCCTATGCTCCACGGATAGCGGTTCCGAATATTCGGAATCGCTATTTTTGTTCGTCCATTCGGGATAAATTCTTACTTTTGAAGTTCAAACGGAATTAGCAGGCTTATATCCGTGTCATCTAAAAAATTTTATTGGGAATGAAAAATTATTTTTGTCATCTGACCGTTGTTCTATTTGCTCTTCTCCTGTCGTTATCTTCCTGCAGGGAAGGTTATACCGTTCCTTTCTATATCGGTTGTCTGGAAGATGCGGAACCATATTCCTACAGGGATTCCAATGGAGAGATCGTCGGTCTGGAGGTGGATATGATCCAGGCTGCAGCAGATTACTATGGCATAAAGGTGAGTTTTATCCCTACTTCCTATAAAGATATCTACAATCAGTTGCAGAAAAGACATCATAAAATAGACGGAGCCGTGGCGATGATTCCGTGGACTAATGAAAGGATGGAAAGTTTCACATTCGTCGTCCCGTCATATATTACTACGTCATTCTGTCTTGCCGTGCCGGACGGTGATCATTCCATCGGCACTTTCGGTGATCTTTCCGGAAAGAAATTGGCGGTGAAGTCAGGTTCCCTGGCCGAAGGATATGCCCTGGACCACTGTGATGAATGGGAGTGTACCGTGGTGGCATTTGATTCTTTCCGTGAGGAGATAGGTTCGGTGACCGGGGGTGAGGCGGATGCTCTGCTGGAAGACAGGTTCCTGGTGGAATACTACATCGGGCATTATAATGCTCCGCTTTTGATTCTGGAAGAGGGCGTCCCCAATATCGTTTATGGTTTCGTTACCGGAAAGAATCAGGACAAGACTTTGAGACGGGACATTCAGGAAGGTCTCTATGGAATTCTCGACAATGGCACTGCCGAGAAGATAATATCACGTTACAGAAAGTAGTTTACAGTTATCCGGGACTATCTGATGAGACGCGGTACCTCGGCGATGTTGTATAAATGGATGACGTCAGTCTATCTTCTGGCCGTGCTGCTTCTGTGCGTCATGAATTTCGGCTCCGTCTCCGCAGTGCCGTCGGAACTGCTGGGCATAAGAACGGATCACATCGTCCATTTCTTTATGTTCTTCCCGATGCCGCTGCTTTTCTTCGGAGTATATGTTTCATCCGTATCCGTCCCTTCTCTGAAGATGATGGCCATAATCTTCATCCTATGTCTCTTGCTGGCCTCCTGTACCGAACTGGTTCAGCGATACCTGATTCCCTGGCGCAGCGGAGAATGGTCGGATATGGCGGCCGACGCTGCAGGTATATTCTCGGGGTGCCTGATATGTATCGTATGCAGATATGGCGGCCATAATAAGGTGAGGGAATGATGCGATGAAAATTAAAATCAGAATATGCTGCATCCTGCTTTTTCTGCTCTCCGGAGTGACCGGACTGAGTGCCGGAAATGATACCTCGCAGGTGACTGTTCCGCGGATGGCTGTCAAACTGAATGCTCCCATAGTCATCGGTATCGTGAATCCTGCTGTCGAATTCAGCTTGAACCGGCACTTTACCATAGATACGGAACTTTTCGGCTGTTTCTATCCTAAAGGTTTCGCATTCATCGACGGGCGTGCAGAGATGGCGTTGGCCTTTCTGGAGGCCAGATGGTATCCTGCATATTCCTTCAAGGGATTTTTTCTGGGACCCAATCTGGGATACGGAGTCTGGAGTTTGAACAAGGGAATTATCCCCTTGTTTTCGGAAAGGTCCAGGAAGGATTATCAGGTCGGTTCCAATTTCATGTGCGGGATTACGGTCGGATATATGTTCCGGTTTTCTGAGCATTGGGGGATGGAACTCTCGA
>DCIQ01000024.1:0-183 GCA_002317435.1 Bacteroidales bacterium UBA1722
TGGCGGTACGGAAGATTCTGCTGAGGATGTTTTGATATTCCGGCAGATCCTTCATCTTCAGTGTATCGAAGCTTTCCTTGGAGATCAGGTACATCCACTGATTGAAGGTGATTTCCTCCTCTTCCGTATCTTCTATCCGGATGATTCCGTTATCTCTTCCCTCCATATCCTGCAGGTGGACCA
>DCIQ01000024.1:359-8788 GCA_002317435.1 Bacteroidales bacterium UBA1722
TCTTGTTGTTGAATTCGGCGAGCGAGATGTTCTGCTGCTGCTTCAACTGCTTGTTGAGGGTGTCGGCATTGAACCGGTTCAGCCAGATTATGGCGGTCTCGGGTGAATTGCAGTCACATTGCCGCAGGCAGCGACAGGATGTCTGCAGGACCATATTCTGCGGGCACGCCCCCTTCTGTGGGAGAACCACCCCCGTGAGGCTTCTGCAGTCCCAACCTTCCTTTCCTATCTGGACGAGGAGGACTACCCTGATTCCGGATACGGGCGAGTCGAGGGACGCGAATGCCGCTTCCGAGTTTTCGGGCTGCGGATATTGCTTGTTTCCACGGTGAAATTTTAGGACGGTGTCGGAGGGGTTCATGCCATTTGCTGCCAGAACTTCGGACACCAGGGGTGAGATTTCCTCTTCAAGAGTTTCTATAGTTCCGCAGTAGATGGCCAGTTTCGCACAAGTGCCGTCCTGATATACGGTGTCCTTATATTTCTGCAGGAATTCGTTCAGACTGTTCCGGATAATGGTACCGGTGTCCGAGTCGGTCCAGGAGACTGTAGGGTCTTTCAGAAAGTTTCCTATCCCGTCTATCAGTGGGTAGTGGTACACGACATTGCTCAGGTCCGTGTTTTTTATGGTGAATTGACCGGCGAGCGTGACTGATTCAGCCTTTTCGAGATAGGGGGTTCCGGAGAAGCCGAGCATCCCGCAGAAATTCTGTGTTCTGCTCCAGTCGTTTACGACTTGTCTGAGTTTGATTTCTCCGTCAGCGGCGTGATGGACCTCATCTATGAAGATGCCCAGATGCGGAATTTTTCCTATCAGTGTGCGGAATTCGTTGGCTGTCCTGATGTCTTCCCAGTCTTCTTTCGTCTGGATAGTGGAATCGGTTGATTCGTCAATCTTATCCAGGATGACTTTTTCTGCGTTTGTGACAGCTACCAGTCCCATAAGTCCGGGGGTGGAGAGATGGAAGTTGATTTTCTGTGCGTTCGGATTCCGTACGATATTGCTCTTTTTTGAGGATTTCTGATCATCCAGGATTTCGAACTTCATCAGTCCTTTCAGTTTCGTGGCGGTTTGTTCAGGCATTATCCAGGAAGGATCGAAATCTTGGATATGTTTCAGGCTGGGGATAATCGAGGATTTGAGACCGGAAGGAACCAGTATGATGAAATTCTGGGCGAAAGCCGGATTGTCGGGCTCGTTATCGGCGAAGTATAAATCCAGATAGATGAATGCAGCCATCAGAAATGTTTTCCCTGCTCCCATCGGAAGGCTGAAAAGGTAGTCCGGATATTCCACTCCGTAGAATATGTCACGGAATGCCTGTTCATAGTTTATCTCATCTGCATGATTCCTGATGAAATCTGTAAGTTTAGGGGCCAGGGGACTCCCGTTTCTGGTCTTGAGGAGTGAATATTCGAGCAGTGCGGCTGCGGCAGGATTCGAATAGACGACTTCACCGGAAATTCTGGTCAGACTGATGGAGTCGAGATTCAGACTGTTGAAACTGCCATCGGAGAACATCTGCCAGAGCGGCTTGTTCCCACATGCTATTTTCAGGAAAAGATATGTCTTGACAGCCTCTACCTGTGCATCGCGCATCATCCCTCTTTTTTCGATATAGCTCACGATCTCTCTGACCGTGCAGTCATCTGAACCATACCACTCGTCACGTTTGTTCTTAATCAGCTGATAAAACATCCATATTTCGATTAAATCCCTTCAACTACAAAAGTAAGCATTTCAAGGCAGAAAAGGCGGGTGTGTAATAAAAGTTTATATCTGTAAGAAAGAGTCAAAATTCAGATATTGATGATCTACTTTTCGCGTCCGGTACAATGAGACCAATAGAACTTAGGGGAAATCACGATAGTATTGTGAATTTTATTTGGGGAAATAGCATAATTTGATTTATTTTTTTGAGGGGGAATCCATTTTCTTGATGCCTCAATGTACCCACCTTCTCAGACAATCGTGAAACGAGATAGTCTGCACATCGGATAATGACAGGGTAGTCAAACCCACGGTTTTGCAGGTGAACCGAAAATATCAGCATTAATCTTTCCTTACATTTGTGAAAAGTTTGTTCTTGATGAAAAGTTCTACACTATTTTGTTCTGCGGCGGCGTTCCTGATTCTTTCGGGCTGCTCGCAAGCCGGAGTCACGTCGGTGGACAGTACCGGCCACAAGTGCTACAGCGGCATATATCCGCATCTGGCATTTTATAATTCTCAGGGAGAATGCGGGACGGGGGCCGTGGTTCCCTGGCAGGGGGATCTCTGGGTGGTGACATATTCCCCGCACCAGCCGTTCGGCTCGGATGACAAACTGTACGAGATCACTCCGGAACTGGAAGAGATCGTCCGTCCGGAGAGCATAGGCGGGACGCCTGCGGACAGGATGATCCACACGGCGAGCGGCCAGCTGTTTATCGGCCCTTATCTGATCGATTCGGTGAAGAATGTCAGGGTCATCCCCTATGAAGTGGCGCCCGGAAGACCTACCGGTGTGGCTGCTCATCTGTCGGACCCAGATAACCGTGTATTGTACGCTTCGATGGAGGCCGGTTTCTATGATGTGGATATCCACACGCTGGATGTCACGGAATTATATAAGGATGGGAACCAGAAACAGAGGGAAGGTTTCGAAGGCGGATACTGTACCTTGTTTCCGGGATATCACGGAAAAGGTTTCTACTCCGGTCAGGGAGTGGCGGTTTATTCGAATAACGGAGAAGAAGGGGAATTGGCTCAGAAGCAGTTTGATATCCCTTCCGGATGTCTGGCTGAGTGGAACGGCACCGACTGGACTGTCGTCCGCAGAAACCAGTTCACTGAAATAACAGGTCCCGGAGGCATCTGTGGTAATCCGAATCCCGAAACCGATCCCATCTGGGCTGTCGGTTGGGATTACAAGTCCATAATTCTGGCTGTCCGCGAACCGGACAAGGGGTGGTCATATTACCGATTGCCGAAGGCAAGTTTCGCATATGACGGCGCACACGGATGGAATACCGAGTGGCCCAGAATACGCAATATAGGTACCGGAGAGTCTCCTGACTATCTTATGACCATGCACGGGATGTTCTGGCACTTCCCGGGAACATTCTGCACTGCGAATTCCGCCGGAATATATCCGAGAGGGGCCTATCTGAAGGTTATCGCCGATTTCGCGTTGTGGAACGGGCGTCTGGTCTTCGGGTGCGATGATTCTGCACAGAGCGAGTTTCTGAACAAACGGAAACAGAAGGGTGATATCGGCGGCCCCGGACAGTCGAATTCGAATATCTGGTTCGGTACACCCGATACTCCGGATCAGGTGGGTCCTGCTACGGCAGGCGGCTCGGTATGGCTGAAGGAGGAAGTAAAGGCGGGAGTCCCTTCCGATCCATTCCTGTTCGACGGGTGGGATGACCGGTGCGCCTGGGTGGCCAACTGCTCTTCCACCCCTGCATCCATCGTGTTCCAGACGGATAAGGAGGGAAATGGTCAGTGGAATGAGTTCAAGACCGTGGAAGTGGGTGCCGGGAGTTCCCTTTTCGTCCCGTTCGATACTGCGGACAGAGCAGTCTGGATACGTGCCGTATGTGACAAGGATATCCGTGCTGACCTGACTTTCTCATTCGCCGAAAAGGAGACCCGCACGACTGAACCTGATCCCATTTTCGACGGGATATGCTCCATCGGTGGGAAATGTGATTCGAGAGGCCTCCTGTACGGTCTTGGGGACCGGCGCCGCGCACTTGGCGTTCTGGCTCAGACCGGAGCCGGGGAACAGTACTATGAAATGGACGGGGAGATGAACTTCGTTCCGAAACAGGACGTGGATATGGCGGATTATATCAGGGAGAAGTTCGCCGTACCGCATGACGTGGTGGAGGTCGGGGAAGGCTCGGTGCTTATCGTCGATGCCAAGTCACGCAGATGGCGGCTTCCTCTCGGGAATGATCTGTACAGGGACAGAATTGAGAATGCGGAACTCAGAATCTGCCGCGAGGTGGCCACTGAACGTGACCTTCTTTCGCTCTGCGGTACCTTCTATGAACTTCCTGCCGAAAATGCTGACGGATATGCGAAGGTGAGGCCCGTATGTTCCCACGGATTCGCCATCTCTGATTATGCGTCCTACAGAGGTATGCTGATGATGACAGGCATCAGACATTCCAAAGGAAGAAGAAATCCCCATATAGTCTATTCTGAGGATGGTCAGGCGGCAGTTTGGGCCGGTACGATAGATGACCTGTGGAAGATGGGCAAGCCCGTCGGACACGGAGGTCCCTGGATGGATTCGGAAGTGAGGGCCGGCATCCCGTCGGACCCGTTCCTGATAGGGTTCTATGACAAGCGGGATATGACACTGTCCCACAAGTGTACGGATGCCGTCACGTTTACGGTGGAGGTGGACCCTACCGGGGACGGACGGTGGTTCCGTTATGGTGAATTCACTGCGGCTCCGGGCCAGACTGTCCGGCACACATTCCCGAGTGCCTTCCAGGCCCGTTGGATTCGTGTCATTCCGGACAGGGACACCGAGGCTACGGCTTATTTTGAATACAGATAGGCTGTTTGAATGTAAATGCCGCGCCGTTCATCAAATAATCGGGTGAGTGTTTCTTTGGCCAAATAGTATTACCTTTGCGGCTCTATAGGTTTTTGACGATATGAAACCACTCGATATTATTCTGAAAACCGTGCAGGACGGTATCATGGAACGCTCTCTGAAAGGGGAGCCCGCCGGACTTTATGATCCTATCGATTATATAGTGTCTGTCGGGGGGAAGAGAATCAGACCTGCTCTGTGTCTGCTGACTTATTCCGTTTTCAGGGATGATGTGGATGACACGGTTCTGTTTCCTGCGCTGGCCATCGAGATATTCCACGCTTTCACGCTGCTTCACGACGATATCATGGACAAGGCGGATATGCGTCGCGGCCATTTGACGGTGCACAGGAAGTGGAATGAGAATACTGCCATTCTCTCGGGGGACGTCATGTCCATCAAGGCTTATGAATGGCTGTGCCATGCACGGGCGGAGAAGCTGCCGGCTGTGCTGGAACTTTTCAACCGTACTGCGGCACAGGTCTGTGAGGGGCAGCAGTATGATATGGATTTCGAGGAGATTCCGGTCATCGCCATGGAGGAATATATAAAAATGATAGGGCTGAAGACATCCGCTCTGATCGCCTGTTCCTCGAAGATGGGGGCGGTTCTGGCCGGTGCCGCCGACGTGTCGGCCGATGCCTTCTATGATTATGGCTGGCAGCTGGGGATAGCGTTTCAGATTACCGACGATTATCTGGACGTATATGGGGACCCGAAGGTGTTCGGGAAGAATACGGGCGGAGATATCACCAACAACAAGAAGAGCTGGCTGATGGTGGAGTCACTCACCCGTGCTGATGAAAATCAGAAGAAGAGGATATTCGAGGTGATGGCGATGCCCGAGGCCGAGGCTCACGAAAAGATTTCACGGATGATGGCCATCTATGGTGAACTGGATATCCGTCATCTGGCCGAGACTGCCATAGAAGATTACTATAACCGTGCGTTGGACGCTCTCAAGCCACTGAACCTTCCTTCTGCCGCTTATGACCTGCTGAAGGAGTACGCCACCCGCATAACCTATCGGAAGAAGTGATGAAAAAGCCTGAACTTATGGCACCCGCCGGGTGCTTCGAATGCCTCATGGCTGCCATTCAGGGCGGTGCGGGGTCGGTGTATTTCGGAGTGGAAAACCTCAATATGAGGTCACATTCCGCCAATAATTTCCTGCTGTCAGACCTCCCCGAAATCGCACGGATCTGTTCTGAAAACGGGGTCAGGAGTTACCTGACTCTGAACATCACCCTCTATGACGGGGATTTGGAACACGCATACAGGACACTGGATGCAGCCAGGGCGGCAGGTGTGTCGGCTGTCATCGCTTCGGATATGGCGGTGATAATGTATGCCCGCCGGATAGGACTTGAAGTGCATATTTCCACCCAGCTTAGCATCTCGAACATAGAATCCCTCCGTTTCTATTCGCAGTTCGCCGATGTCATAGTGCTGGCCCGTGAACTGAACATGGGGCAGGTGAAGGAGATATCGGAGACTATAGGGCGGGAGGATATATGCGGCCCTTCCGGACGGCGGGTGCAGATAGAGATGTTCTGTCACGGGGCCCTGTGCATGGCCGTTTCCGGCAAGTGCTATCTGAGCCTTCACGACAACGGGCATTCCGCCAATCGCGGCTCCTGTATGCAGATGTGCCGCCGCGGCTATGAGGTGACTGATCTGGAGACCGGGAATCAGATGGTGATAGACAACAAATACATCATGTCTCCGAAGGACCTGTGCACCATCGGATTTCTGGATGTCATAATGGAGGCGGGGGTGTCGGTTCTCAAGATCGAGGGGCGGGCCCGCAGTGCCGAGTATGTGAAAACCGTGGTGGAGGCCTACCGCGAAGGGGTGGAGGCTGTCTGTGCCGGTACATATACCGATGAACTGAAGGAGACTCTGAAGACCCGTCTGGCCACTGTCTTCAACCGCGGGTTCTGGGACGGTTACTATCAGGGAGCGAAGCTCGGGGAGTGGTGCAACATCTACGGGAACAGCGCGACCACCCGCAAACAATACGTCGGGAAGGTGACCAACTGGTTCTCGAATATCGGGGTGGCTGAAATTCAGGTGGAGGCCTGCCCTATTGCCGTAGGCGAACATATTATGATAATCGGACCCACTACGGGGGTGGTGGAACTGGACGTCCCGGAGATTCGGGTGGACCTTAAACCGGTGGATACGGCCCCGCAGGGTGTCGCCTGTTCCATCCCGATGTCGGAAAAGCTGCGCAGGGCCGACAAGGTGTTCATCATCCGTCAGGTGCCTGTGCCGAAATATGGTGAAATAATCAGATAGAAACATATACAGAATATGCAGACTACGTCCAAAGTCTTTATGGTGAAGCCTGTGCGCTTCGGAGTGAATGCACAGACCGCGCAGGACGGTTTCCTTCAGAAACCGGGAGCCGATGTGCAGAAGAATGCCTTGAGGGAATTCATGTCTTTTCTCTCTCTCCTGAAAGCCAACGGAATCACGGTAGTGGTCGTGGAGGATACCTTCCTCCCTCATACCCCGGATTCGGTATTCCCCGACAACTGGTTTTCGACACATTCCGACGGAACTCTCGTCATCTATCCTATGGCGGCCCAGAACCGCCGGATGGAGCGCAAAAGCGAGTTCATCGATGTAATACGTCAGAATTTCGGTGTCCGCAGGGTGGTGGACCTGACCCATTGGGAAGAGGAAGGCCTCTTTCTGGAGGGGACGGGCAGCATGGTTCTGGACAGGGATGCGCGTGTGGCCTATGTATGCCGTTCGCCCCGGACCTCGGAGGCGGTGTCGGCCGATTTCTGCAAGCAGATGGGATATACTCAGGTGGTGTTCGATGCCGTCGGGGCTGACGGCTCGCCAGTCCAGCATACAGATATGATGATGAGCGTGGGTTCGGAATATGCTTTTGTCTGCCTGGAGGCAATATGTTCGCCCGGGGACAGAGAGGCGGTGGTCTCCTCGCTCACCCGTGCGGGGAAGACCATAGTGGAGATCGCTCTCTCACAGATGTCGGATTTTCTGGGCAATGTGCTGGAACTTCACAATTCCGCGGGGAGGAAGTTGCTGGTGATGTCCGGTGCCGCGCGGAAATCCCTTACACCGGTGCAGGTCAGGAGCCTGGGCGCATCGTACAGAATATTGTCTCCCGAACTGGACACCATCGAGAAAATCGGAGGCGGGTCGGCCGGATGCATGATGGCGGAAATTTTCGGAGCTTGAAATGGATGGTATAAGTGAGGACGGATGCCTTCGGGGTGTCAGGTCAAGTATATCTTTCAAAATCAAGTGAATAATGTTTGAATATAAAAAATATTAAGTATCTTTGCAGCCCGTCATTTTTTGGCGGGAATAATGTAAAGTTAAGATTAACAATTATTTATGCCAACAATTCAACAGTTAGTTCGCAAAGGACGCGAGGTTCTCGTTGAGAAAAGCAAATCTCGCGCGTTGGATGCTTGCCCTCAGAAGAGAGGCGTGTGCGTGCGTGTTTACACCACCACACCTAAGAAGCCTAACTCGGCTATGCGTAAGGTAGCCCGTGTAAGACTTACCAATCAGAAAGAGGTCAATGCATACATCCCCGGTGAGGGACACAACCTTCAGGAACACTCCATCGTGCTCGTGCGCGGCGGTCGTGTGAAGGACCTTCCCGGTGTACGTTACCACATCCTTAGAGGTGCGCTCGATACCGCTGGCGTAGAAGGTCGTCTTCAGGGACGTTCACTCTATGGTGCCAAGAGGCCGAAAGCCAAGAAAGCCGCCGCTAAGAAGTAATCTATCCGTTTATTTAACAAATTAAAGAGAGTTTGAAATGAGAAAAACGAAGCCTAAAAA
>DCIQ01000002.1:0-1823 GCA_002317435.1 Bacteroidales bacterium UBA1722
CCGAAGTCACGCAGGTCCACCTCCACGCTCAGCTCGGAATCGGTGTACGTCCTGTCGAAATCGGTGACTGCATACCAGTCGAAGATTCTGGTCTTCGGGGTGGAATAGAGCCACACGTCATCGAAAATGCCCGCCAGACGCCAGTAGTCCTGCCCTTCGAGGAAATATCCGTCGCTGTATTTGAAAACGAGCACCGAGACTGTGTTCTTCCCTGGACGGACATAATCGGTGATGTCATATTCCGAAGGTTCCTGCCCGCCTTCGTTATACCCCAGCTGCCGGCCGTTTATCCATACGAAAGAGGCTGAAGCCACTTTCTCGAACCTCAGGAATATCTCCTTTCCGTCCCACGAGGAAGGAATGGTGAAATCCCTCCTGTATGCCCCGGAAGGAAGCACATCCATCGGAATGTGGGGAGGGTCCGGACAGAACGGGGCCGACACGTTCCTGAACAGCGGCTGCCCGTAGCCCTGCATCTCCCAGTTCGAGGGAACCGTAATGTCACTCCACTTCCGTGTACTGAATTCCTTTCTGAAGAAATCCTTGGGAATACCGTCCGGAGCTTCGGCATAGAGGAACTTCCAGGTACCGTTCAGGGATATGGCACCCTCCGGGATGAAAAAGGCTCTCCCGTCCATCTGGTTCAACTCGAAGACCGACGGATTCTCGAGGTAATGGGAGAGATTCTCCATAAAAGGCTTTTCCTGAGGCAACAGGAACAAAAGGGATAACAGAAACGGCATCATAGGCTATCGCTTGTCAATTTGTAAATTCAGTGACGGCGGAACTTGTCTGCCAGACTAAAAGAGTCCGGCGTCGAGCAGTGAAATGTAACTCATGAGGGCTCCCCAGTGATAGAAGGCATCACAGTTGGAACGGTCACCGCCTTCTCCGGTAATGGCGTTCCAGTTCTCGTAGATATAGCCCTTGTCCAGCCAGTCCTTCATCAGAAGGGCCTCACCCTTGGCGGCGAAGTCGGCTCTGACCTGAGGGAAGTCATAGTTGCACAGTCCGAGATATACCAGATAATTGGTCGGACCCCAAATCCTGCCTCTCCAATAGTCCTGCTCCGCGTATGCCGGATCGTTCTTGGCGGCATTCGGAATAACCCATTCTCCCCAATACTCATCTTCATTCAGGAGATGTTCCTCCACCAGCCTGCCGGCCTGCTCCTCCGATGCGGCATGGGCCAGAAGAACATAGAAGTTGGTGGGAGAAGTCCTCTTGTTGAACTCCTTCGTGTCCGTATTGATATTATAGAACATCCCGTCCTCTTCACACCAGAACCTCGATATGTTTTTTCTGAAGAAGTCACCGCGGCCGCTCACTTCCTTCGCGTCTTCCTTATGACCAAGTTCCTTCGCGATGCGGGTGAGATATTCGCAGTCCATCACGTACATCGAAGTCAGCCCCACGTCCTGCTGGGCCAGCTGGCAAGTCTCGGGATTATACCTTACATCGTCATACATCTGCGAATTGTCGAGACCGCTCTCCAGAACAGCGGGACTCTTGGTACCGGAATTCCTTTCACCGGAGCGGATGCGGACGGGATTGCTGCCCCAGCACAGCAGACCGTCGGTCTGACGGGCCTGCGGCCACCATCTGTTCCAGGCCAGAAGTCTGTCATACACCAGTTCCAGAAACCATTTCTCCTGATAACGCTCGTAAATCTTCCATACATTCATGGAACCTACAGGGGGCTGGGAAGCATCCTCGGTCATACTGTTGTGGTCGCACCTGCTCTTGGGGACAAATCCCAGCTGATCGACGGAGCGGCACACTTCCACGGCATTGGCGTAAGCCAGTTCCCTGCATCCCGTGGA
>DCIQ01000002.1:1899-2267 GCA_002317435.1 Bacteroidales bacterium UBA1722
GGAACGGCACCGAACCTCAGGTTCCAGTTCTTGCTGACGGGAGTCACCAGCACTTCGTCTCCGGGGTCATATACCGTATCCCAGGCCAGAATACTCTGCATGGAGTGGTACGCTTCATATTTGTCTCCATATTTCTCCATTTCGGCCCGCCTGAATTCATCCTTGGCTTCCGAAAGCATTTTTTCGGCCTCCTCCGGAGCGTATCTCTTCCCTACCGCTATCACCACAGGAAAGGAAGCGTCACAGGTATAGATACCGTCATCCAGTTTCAGCTCCGAGGCACAGATGCGGCCGTCGAGGGTGACCGACCAGTCGCTGCGATGGAAAAGGAATCGCCCGTCGGGTTCGTACCGATATCTTTCGGAACC
>DCIQ01000002.1:2381-2576 GCA_002317435.1 Bacteroidales bacterium UBA1722
CGGCGGAAGCACGGAGTTTCACCTCTACGCCGTGCCACGAAGCATCCACTTCAGAGTAGGTGCCGTCGTATGTGTGGTCGTATGGGTGAACCACAGCCGCGTCTTCGCGCTGGTTACCCACTCTGATATCGTCACAGAGATTCCCCTTGGGATCCAGAAGGGCCACCTTCACGGCGAAACCTTCAGGCAGGTAGA
>DCIQ01000109.1:0-445 GCA_002317435.1 Bacteroidales bacterium UBA1722
CCGCCCCGTCTGCCATGCATTCAGACGGGGCGGATCATAATGTCGGAGACTTTTCAGTTATCCCTTTTCAGAGAAATCACTCCGTCCACAGTGCATTTTTCAGAACTGTGGCGGCAGGGCCTGAATAGATTCACCCCTTGCACTTCACTGCAGCCTCTTCGATGCAGAGTCCGCGGCGATAGTTCTCGAGATAAACATTGAACCCCTCGACATCTTCAGGCCGCGGCTTGACCTCTACGGGATGAGCCGAAGCGAAAATCTCACTCTCCAGATAATCCGACAGGCTCTGACCGGAACCGGCACATACACGATAAGCGGCCAGAAGTGCTATTCCCCAGGCACCCCCCTCACCGGCGGTCTCCATAACCGAAATGGGCGAGTCCAAAGCGGCGGCCAGAATACGCTGACCCACACCCGGCACCTTGAACAGCCCGCCGTGACCGGT
>DCIQ01000109.1:607-4178 GCA_002317435.1 Bacteroidales bacterium UBA1722
CCGGAGATGTAATTATAAGACAGCAGTCCCCCGCAGTCAGAATCCCCGCTGTCGGCAGCTTCAAAGAGTTTCGAGTAGATCTGCGACATATCCACAGGCACACCCAGAAGAGTCTGGTACTCTTTGAAGAGCCCGATCCAGCCGTTAAGGTCGGAAGTGCAGTTGTTACAGTGCACCATAGCCACAGGGCTCCCGTCAGGAGTGGTGACCATGTCGATGGCCTCGTATGGACGGGAAAGCTCCTTGTCGAGAACTATCATCGAGAACGAAGAAGTACCGGCGGAGACGTTTCCCGTACGGGGTTTGACGGCATTGGTGGCCACCATACCGGTGCCCGCGTCACCCTCGGGAGGACAGAGGGGAATTCCGGCACGGAGATGACCGGAAGGGTCGAGGAGCGCAGCCCCCTCAGCGGTCAGGGAACCTGCATCCGCACCCGCGGGAAGGGACTTCGGGAGGATATCCAGAAGCTTCCACGGGTATTGCCGTGAGGCTATGAGAGCATCAAATTCAGAAACCATCTCAGCGTTGTAGGTGCCGGTGGCTGAATCTATCGGTATCATTCCGGAAGCGTCCCCGACTCCGAGGACCTTCTTCCCTGTCAGCATCCAGTGGACATAGCCGGCGAGGGTGGTGAGGAAGTCGATATCCTTCACATGGGGCTCATCGTTCAGAATCGCCTGATACAGATGGGAAATGCTCCAGCGCAGAGGAATATTGAACTTAAAAAGCGACGAAAGCTCACGTGCCGCCGGACCGGTGTTGGTGTTCCGCCAGGTGCGGAATGGAACCATTATCCTGCGGTCCTTCCCGAATGGGAGATAACCGTGCATCATCGCGCTGACGCCGATACCGGAGAGAAACTCGATATCAATCCCGTACTCACGCGACACATTGGCGCGAAGGTCGGCATAGCAGTCCTGGACACCGCTCCAGACATCTTCCATGCCATAAGTCCAGATGCCGTCCACCAACTGGTTCTCCCATTCGTGACTTCCCTGCGAAAGTGTCTTTCCGGAGGCGTCGATGAGTACGCTCTTGATGCGGGTTGAACCGAACTCTATTCCGAGAAATGCCTTTCCGGCCGAAATGATCTCAGCTGCGTTCATAATTATTTGAGGGCTCCGTTAAGCATATAGTAAACTTCATTGATGCGGAGTTCCTGCTTGAAGGAAGAAACTGTCGTTTTATCGTTGATATGCAGGAGCTCGATGTCGGCTATCTCAGCGTAATCCTCCCAGTATTCGGGAGTTATATCGTATGAGAATGCAGAGTGGTGTGTGCCTCCGGCTATAATCCAAGCGGCTGCACCGGTCTCGAAATCAGGTTTCGGTATCCAAAGAGCTGAAGCCACAGGCAGTTTTGGAAGCGGCTTGGGCTTGATGCATTCCACGTCGGCTGCGATGAGGCGGAAGCGGTTTCCCATGTCCACGATGGTGGCGGCCATACCGTCTCCGGTCTTGCTGGTGAACACCAGACGGGCTGTAGGGGTCTTGCGGATACCGATGCCGAGGTGGTGGACTTCGAGTTTCGGCTTTTTCTCGGCTGCGATGAGAGGACAGACTTCCAGCATGTGGGCCTGCAGAATGGCGCTCTTCTTACCGTCGAAGTTCAAGGTGTAATCCTCAAGGAACGAACACCCTTCCGGCAATCCCTGCGTCATATACCATACGGTGCGGTAGAGGGCCGCCGTCTTCCAGTCGCCTTCTGCACCGAATCCGTATCCTTCAGCCATAAGCCTCTGCGAGGCAAGTCCGGGAATCTGGTCAAATCCGCGTCCGGTGACCTCCACGTTGGCATCTCCGAGGTCGTCGAAGTTGGTGGTGAAGCCCTTGGCACCGGTGGCCTTCAGTACGGCGCGGAGTGTGAGCTCTGCCTTGGCGGAGTTCCATACCTTCCTGAATTCTACGGTGCTTTTGTCTTCCAGTTCCTTTTTGTGGTCATACTGTGCGAAATACTTCCCGACCAGAGCATCGACATCTGCATCCTTCACTGCGTCGAAGAAAGGCATCACATCGCTGAATGCCATATAATCTACGTGATAGCCGAGTTTCATCTCAGCCTCCACCTTATCCCCGTCAGTTACGGCTACGTTGTTCATCTGGTCACCGAAACGGATGATGCGGCAGTCCTGTGCATCGGCCCAAGCCGCTGCCACTCTCTGCCATACGGCGATGTGTTCGAGAGTCTTCTTGTCCTTCCAGTAACCTACTACGGTCTTGTGCCCCTTGCGCATCCTGGCGAGTATATGACCGAACTCACGGTCGCCGTGGGCGCTCTGGTTCAGGTTCATGAAGTCCATGTCCATGGTGTCCCAGGGAATCTCCTCGTTGAACTGGGTATGGAGATGAAGAAGAGGTTTGCGGAGCTTCTGCATCCCGCGGATCCACATCTTGGCGGGGGAGAAGGTATGCATCCAGGTGATGACACCGACACATTTTGGTTCGGCTTCGGCGCGGCCCATCACGTCAGCCACCTCGGCGGATGAATTGGCAGTGCCTTTATATACCAGTTTGACGGGAAGGATGCCCGAGGCGTTCATTCCGTCAACCATTTTCTGTGAGTGTCCATCCACCTGTACCACTGCGTCCCCGCCGTACAGGAGCTGTGCTCCGGTTACAAACCATACTTCGAGATTTTCAAATGCTTTGATCATATTAGGAATAAATTAAGAGTTTCTTCCATCAGCAGATTATGTGAATCTCAAAAAATAACTTACTTCATCTTGCCTTCGTCTTTTTGGTCTGTTTTTCGCTTTTCATCAGTCATGTAGCCCGCTACATTCCTTCTTCAAATCAAAAAACAGCCTCAAAAATACTCGACGCTCTGACGCAACTTATTTTTTTCACTTCACTATGCAATGTTAAGCAAATAATGTGGAATTTGCCAACAAAATAATCCAAAAGAGGCCGTTGGACTATTTTGGTCTTTTTATGGATTTTTTGGCGGTATTTTAAGAATGGTTGGGTAAATTTGTCGAAACAGAATAATATAGAACTGAACGTATGAGAAGAAAAATTGCAAGAGTATCCGTCGTGACGGTATTGGTAATGCTTTTATCGTCCTGTGCCAGGGAACCGCAGGCTCCGCGGCAGGACAGGCTGGCGGACGCAGAGATAAAGGGAGTTCCTTTCACAGACATCACCCTGAACGATATCTTCTGGACACCCAAGATAGAGGTTAACAGGACGGTATCCATTCCTTCCGCACTTCATCAGTGCGACATAAACGGCAGATTCGACAATTTCGCCGTCGCCGCCGGTCTGATGGATAAGGAACATCAGGGCGATTTCTCTTTTGACGATACCGATCCCTATAAGGTGATAGAAGGTGCCTCATATTCTCTGGCAGTCCACTATGATGCCGCACTGGACCATCGTCTGGACAGCCTCATCAGCCTCATCGCCGCCGCACAGATGGATGACGGCTATCTGACCACCTGTGTCATAAACAAATGTGACCGTCTCCGCGGATGGTGGGGGACTCACCGCTGGGAGAAGGTGAACAGCCACGAGCTGTATAACAGCGGTCACATGATAGAATCGGCCATCGCCCACTATATGGCCACCGG
>DCIQ01000168.1:0-1162 GCA_002317435.1 Bacteroidales bacterium UBA1722
AGGCATTCTCGGGAATGTCGCGGACCTTTTCCGTGCCGTTCGGTTCCTCGTCCTCGCGGTTGTGGATCTCCCCGAGGCGCTCCATAGAGATGTCCGCGTCCTGCCACTCGCGGACGAAGGAGATGAACTGTCCCACTGGGGCGTTCAGCTGCCCGATGATGTAGGTCAGGGCGGTCATCATGCCGAGGGTCATGCTGCCGTCGATGACGGCCTTCGCGGCGAGAAAGGAGATTATGATGTTCTTGGTCTGGTCGATGAAGGTGCCCCCTATCTGCTGCGTCTGGGAGAGGGACAGCCCCTTGATGCTGATTCTGAAGAGCTTCGCCTGGATGCGCTCCCACTCCCAGCGGCGCTGCTTCTCGCAGTTGTTCAGCTTTATGTCCTGCATCCCGCCGATGAGCTGCACGATGCTGCTCTGGTTGTTCGCCGCCTCCTGGAAGCGCATGTAGTCCAGCCTGCGCCGCCACCTGAGGAACAGGAGCACCCAGCTGACGTAGAGGGCCGTCCCCACTAGGAACACTGCAAGTATTTTCAGACTGTAGCCGCCGAGGATGGCGCCGTAGATGAGCAGCAGGACCACGGCCATCACGATGCTCAGCAGCGATTCGGTGAGGAATTCCTGGATGCGGGTGTGGTCCTGGATGCGCTGCATTATGTCGCCGGTCAGTTTGGTGTCGAAAAACGCTATCGGAAGGCGCATCAGCTTGGCCAGGAAGTCGGATATCAGCGATATGCTCACCCGGGCCGTGGTGTGGAGCATCAGGAAGTTCCGGATGAGGTCGTTCGCCAGCTGCCCCGCCACTATCAGCAGCTGGGCGATGAGCATCGTCTTCACGAACGGCAACTTCCCGAGGGTGACCCCCTGGTCCACTATCGACTGCGTGATGAACGGCAGGATGAGGCTCAGCAGGCTGGCCACCAGCATCGCGAGGAATATCTGGACCAGGCTCTGGCGGTGGGGGCGCAGGTACTTCGACAGATGACGGAGGGTGAACTTCTCCGTCTTCCGGTCGTCATCCTCCTGCTCGTAGAATGCCGGGGTGGGCTCCAGAAGGAGGGCCACGCCTTTCTCCGGGCGGCCCTGCTCGTCCTTGATCTCGAGCCAGCACTTGAGGAACTGCTCCTCGGGGTACTTCAGCAGGCCGGCGGCGGGGTCGGAGAC
>DCIQ01000168.1:1245-16670 GCA_002317435.1 Bacteroidales bacterium UBA1722
GGGGCTTCGTCGCGGAGCTGGGGCCAGGACAGTTTTGCGCCCTGGGTGCGGAAGCCTATGAATTCGGCGGCGTCGGAAAGACTGAGAAAGGAGGCTCCTTCTCGAGATGTATAACTTCTTATTCTAAGTTCTTGAAGACTTACTTGACGACCAAAATGCTTTGATAGCAGATATAGGCACGTTGGGCCGCAATCCATGGCATCAACTTGTATAGCCGAATCAAATCCCATCAATAGTTCTTTTAGCTTCACAAGTTGAACAGAACTTACATGACAATTCATTTACCGATATATCTGATGTCAATAAGTTTATAATCAATAAACGATTAAATGTCGAGACAATTTCAAAGTTCCCGCTCAAACAAAAAATAATGTCTTTCAGCACAATGCTTGATAGTGTATTAATATTGAACGAGATAGATGGATGAACCAGCCTACTTGATGATATTTTTGAAATATCATAGAAATCAAATGTGTTGTTCGTCCGTTTACGCCAATATTCATTATATCCCACCATACAAGCTGTTTGATGAGGAACGACACACGGGCCGCACAGTATTTTCTCATAAGAATAAGAGGCATGGATAATAGGCACATTCAAACGAATGCAAAGTTGATTAAGAACTAGTTTGAATGACGGTGCAGGATCTATCGCATATACAACGATATCAGGCGAGTAGCTTTTAATGATTTTTCTGACTTGACTTGCGGTTGAAAGCCTATTCCTTTGCTGTTTTATATCAATATTAAAATTTGACATAACTCGCTGCCATAAGGCCACAACCTTGTATTTCCCGATATCGGAAATATTATAAACCATCGTTTTTTCAACATCCCCAACTTCTACCTTATCGTCATCAACACACATAATATTTGTAAATCCCTGCTGAACTAAAAGATATGTGATTGTCCCTCCAGCTGCGCCAGCGCCAAGAACAAGTATCCGTTTTTCCCTTATTTTATTGAAATCGATATTTGCATATTGATAATATGCTTCATTTCTTTTCAATTCTTTTGTTGGAGTCTCTTCCAACAAGGCATTTTCCTTGAGTTGTTGGAATAGATGACAATTTATTAACTTATCAGGACATATTCCTGCTTCAGTTGACAAAGAATTGAGCAAGGCGATATTATCGTCATTATACTCAAATAGCAAGTCTTTTCCTATACAACCGGAAATCGAAATAGAATTTTTGATTCGTTGTATGGCAACATATGATTTGAGTCTAAGATTCATGTTTGTAAATAAACTGTCGAATTAATTCAACATATTCTTGCGGAAAGTTGGCAAATGCTGAAATGTGACCGCAATTAAATGACTTAACCATCGTCTTCTTAGAATTCGGTTGGGGTATATCATCAATAGAAAAGAGAGTATCTTTTTCTTCCACAATGAATAAGCGATGCTGTTTATATTTACTGGATATGTATTTGTAGCCAACAGGCAGTTTTACCATCTTACCCATTTGGGCTAAACGAGATACCCATTCTTGAGGGTCTTGGACATATCCATCAAAAACCACTAATTGTATTGGTAATATACAATTGTTGAGATACTCATTTATTATGATAGTTCCCATGGAGAGTCCTAATAGTGCAGGGACTACAGTCCTTCTTTCCTGAACATAATCACATATCGCTGCCAAATCAGTAATAAACTCATGATAATATAATTGTTGTTGGTCCATTTCAAATGGAGAACTTGCACCAAAACCTCTATAGTCAAACATCCACACATCCATACCATATGCTTGTAAGTACATACCCAAATATACCCAATCTCCCATATTTCCTGCATCAGGTAAAGCGAGTACAATAGGTGTCTTGAGTGCTTCTGCCGGAAGATGCCACACATTCAACAAAGCACCGTCGTTGGTGCTTATTTTAATCTCTTCGTAAGTCAAATTCAATGTTGACGGGGTGTTTGAATACGAATGAGAGGGCTTTATTGCATATAAAGACACATTCATCGCGCATAATAAGGCGATGCAACATTCAATTTTATTATTCATATGTTTCTGTTTTGCAGTATTATTTTATTAAAATATCGGTTGCCATGCGGCAACCGATAAATCATATTTAAGCATTATCACACGGTGAAACGATAATAGGAGGAATAGGGAGCGGTCCAGGCTCTGGAAGCTCAATTGGTTTTTTCCCACCGAACAAAGAGGATAAGTCTTGAGTTGAAAGAATTGACTCGGGACTCAAAGTGAATTTTTGTAATTTCATTTTCTATAATTAAATCTGTTACCTACTTGATTCGGGCATCGGCATTCCCGCGAGCTGCGCAACTCTTTTATAAAGTCTCGTTTTCGCGTTCAGCCTACCCTTTCTGAACAGGTGTAACAAAAAAAGACGTGGGAGTCCACTTTGTGCTTATCCTTAATACTGGCCTTGGCTGCCATCTACAGAGATAAGCAACCAAGAAGCCCACGTCAAGGATGATATACAGTAATTCCCACGCACAATGCGCGGTGACTGAATAGTCATCACTTGTGGACGTTCCAGTTGCCGTACCTTCCTGTAGATTTCAAACTGCCAAGTTCGTATTAAGAAGATAAACGTCAAGTAACGTCTCGTATGTCAATTTGTCCAACAAGTGCATTTCCCACCGGATAAGGAGGAATCGTCATTCTCTCAATGCCAGGAAAACAAATACACAATCAGTCAAATTTGCGCGAAGGTACAAAAAAACGGGGGATGATATATTTGTCGGATGACAAACAAATGTAAAAAATGTTGAGCATTATGAAAATGTGGAGGGCATGCTTCACGGATATTGGTTGACACTTTAGAGGTTGTTTAACTGATCTCCTTTCCGATGAACGTCAGTCAGAGTCGTTTATGTAAGTCAAAAAAATGCAGGAATAGCTTGTAGCCCGAATAAATGTTGTATGTTTACGGCCGTAATCATTATCAACTCCGGAAAGCACCATGCAGAACGACCTTCAGATTTCCTCCCGCGGCATCGAAATGCCCGAATCCCCTATCCGCAAACTTGCTCCGCTGGCCTACGAGGCGGAGGACCGGGGCGTGAAGATTTTCAGACTGAATATAGGACAGCCGGATCTTCCCACTCCGCAGAAGGCACTCGACGTACTCAAGTCGGTGGACAGAACCACTCTGGAATACAGCCCGTCGCAGGGATACCGTTCGCTTCGTCAGGCCCTGGTGAACTACTATGACCGCTACCAGATAAAACTGCACGCGGACGAGATAATCATCACGTCCGGCGGTTCCGAAGCGGTGCTTTTCGCTTTCCTGAGCTGTCTGAATCCGGGCGATGAGATCATAGTCCCCGAACCCGCCTACGCGAACTATATGAGTTTCGCCGTTTCAGCCGGAGCCGTAATCAGGACGGTGACGACCACCATAGACGAGGGATTCTGCCTGCCGAAGGTGGAGAAGTTCGAGGAGTTGATAAACGAAAGGACCAAGGCCATTCTGATATGCAATCCGAACAATCCGACCGGTTATCTCTACACCCAGAAGGAGATGAACCGCATCCGCGACCTGGTGAAGAAATATAACCTGTATCTCTTCTCGGACGAGGTATACCGCGAGTTCATCTACACCGGTTCACCCTATATCTCCGCGATGCATCTGGAAGGTATCGAACAGAATGTGGTGCTGATAGATTCAGTCTCGAAGCGCTATTCGGAGTGCGGTATCCGCATCGGAGCGTTGATTACGAAGAACGAGGCCGTGCGCCGTACGGTGATGAAGTTCTGCCAGGCCCGCCTCTCCCCTCCGCTCATCGGGCAGATAATCGCCGAGGCGTCCATCGAGGGGACCGAGGCTTACAGCCGCGAGGTGTACGAGGAATATCTGGAGCGCCGCAAGACGCTGGTCGACTGCGTGAACCGAATCCCCGGCTGCTACACGCCCATCCCGATGGGAGCGTTCTACACGGTGGCCAAGCTCCCCGTGGACGATGCCGAGAAATTCTGTGCGTGGTGCCTGAGCGATTTCCGCTGGAAGGATGAGCATACGCCTTCGGCAATATCTTTCTCCGGCCGGACCATCCCCTGCATCGGCGAGACCGTGATGATGGCCCCGGCCCAGGGATTCTACACCACCCCCGATATGGGACGCGACCAGGTTCGCCTGGCGTATGTCCTCTGCCGGGAAGACATCCGCCGTTCCATATTCGTTCTGGAGAAAGCCCTGGAAGAATACAACCGGTAAGTGGTTCAGGTATCTGACCTGCCGCCGTCTGCAGTCCTTCAGGAAGATTGCAAGTTGTACCCGTCAAAATTTATCGACGGGTATTCTTTTCCCCGATGTCCTTCCGGACCTCAGACCAGTCGGTCATAACCTGTTTGTAAGTTCCGGTGGCCAGATCATATTCTGTTCTGATGCACTGGGAAGAGTTATCCGGTGCATATGGGTTTATGGATGGTGACATTCCGGGGACCTGAATATAGAGAAAAGGATACGACGGGTTCATCAGCGGCATCCACCTTTTACCGGTCCCGAATGAATCAGTCCCGAACGGAGTGTTCAGGAACAGGCCAGAAATCGAAAGTCTTCCCCCGAACAGATTGGCATATCTCGAGGTCCTGTACCGATTCAGATGCATATCGACCGACTTCATCACACGATTCATAGTAAGTGCATTTATTCTCGCCGCACGCTCCTCTTCCGTCTCAGATTCCGGAGAATATATCATCGGCATCTGTTTCCTGAAAGTGGGGAACTCCGGATGAAGCAACATCGGAATACCCGCCGGTCTGAACGAAAACGGGTCTTTCTTCAGCATCGGGCCGTCGGGCACGGCGAACTCCACCTCCTGTGCCTCCATAATCGCTGTACCTGCAAGCGATATGAATAGCGATACGAGACAACACCGGAACAGAATGACTGTTCTTCGTTCATCTCCGGATCCGGGCATCGGGAAGTTCTTCTGGCTGAATATCATTTTATCAACTGACGACACCACGCCAATCACAATGATAGTGCCAAATCTATCGGGGGAGAAAAGGCATCTTTCTCCCCCGTTTGAGACTTCAACTGGCATTTCGGGGGAGATTTTGCCGTTTACAACCCCGCTAAAAAAAAGGGGTCGCGAGTCCGAGTGTGTTTCGCGGGATGTGAGCAAAAAAAAAGCCCGTCCGTTTGGACAGGCTTGGAGCGGAAAACGAGACTCGGGCCCACGTGCCGTGGGCAACCTCTCGCGAATGTCTTCTACCCCACCCCGACCCTCCCTGAGGGAGGGTGATTTGGGGTCGCGAGTCCGAGTGTGTTTCGCGGGATGTGAGCAAAAAAAAAGCCCGTCCGTTTGGACAGGCTTGGAGCGGAAAACGAGACTCGGACTCGCGACCCCAACCTTGGCAAGGTTGTGCTCTACCAACTGAGCTATTTCCGCGTTGTTTGGGATTGCAAAGGTAACGGCTTTTTTTATTTTTCCAAAAAAAAGTGCAATACTTTTACTGCAACCCCGAAAATATTAAGTAATACTGGAAAAATAACTTGGTAAAGATTTATGAATTACACTATTTTCGCTCTCGCGAAAATTATTGTTATCGCTGAGGACAGATTCCTTTTTGAAGAAGGAGCTCACTGGTGGTGAGTGACTGATGAAAAAAGGAATATGGACCAAAAAGAATCATAAAGATCACCTAGTTATTTTTTTAGGATTACTACATAGATGTCTCGAATTCCCTGAGGAACCTTACATCATTTTCAAAATAGTGACGCAGGTCACGCACCTGCCACTTCAGCATGGCTATACGTTCGATACCCATTCCGAAAGCGAATCCGGAATATTCCTTGGGATCGATGCCGCTGGCGCTCAGGACGTTCGGGTCCACCATACCGGCACCCATAATCTCCAGCCATCCAGTGCCCTTGCAGATGTTGCATCCCTTACCTCCGCAGATGTTACAACTGATATCCACTTCGGTACTGGGCTCGGTAAACGGGAAATACGACGGACGCATCCTTATCTGTGTGTTCTCTCCGAACATCTCCTTCACGAAAAGGAGGATGGCCTGCTTGAGGTCCGCGAAAGACACGTTCTTGTCTATATACAGTCCCTCCACCTGATGGAATATGCAGTGTGCGCGGGCGGAGATGGCTTCGTTCCTGAAAACGCGCCCCGGACAAATAACCCTGACGGGAGGTTTCTGGCGCTCCATGGTACGTACCTGCACCGAACTGGTGTGGGTGCGGAGCAGTATCGGATTGGCACCGGAAGAGATGAAGAAAGTATCCTGCATATCCCTGGCCGGATGGTCGGCGGGGAAGTTCAGGGCTTCGAAAACGTGGTGGTCGTCTTCTATTTCCGGGCCTTCGGCCAATGTATAACCCAACTTGTTGAAAATGGAGATAATCTCCTCACGGGTGATGGAGATAGGGTGTCTGGTCCCCAGTTCACAGGCATCTCCCGGCTTGGTCAGGTCGAAAGAGCACTCCGCTGCTTCCGTCGATTCCTCCAGAATGGCACGCAGCTCTTCTATCTTGGCTGTCGCAGCGTTCTTGAGTTCGTTCAGTTTCTTTCCGAATTCCTTTTTCTCCTCGGGAAGAACATTCCTGAATTCTTCGAAAAGACGGGTGACTTCACCTTTCTTTCCCAGAAATCTCACTCTGAATTCTTCAATTTCCTGTTCCCGCATAGCCTTCAGGTCTTCGATTTCCTGAAGAAGCCCGGCGATTTTCTCTATCATCTGTGATGCCATACAAAATATTTTTTACAACAGTCGGCAAAGATACTGATTATTTGTCTCTATAGACACGACTACTGATATTTCTGCAAGTCGCGGAGCTGAATGTCCGCGATAACCTCCTTGAATTTCTTCTCATCACGTGGACATATCAGCAGTACGTTGTCGGTATCCACCACCATATAGTTCTCCAGTCCCTTCACGACTACGAGTTTCTCCGGATTCAGAGACATCGCTATGGTACCTTTCGTCTCAGGCAACATCGCATCAGAGGCTTTCACCATATTTCCGTACTCGTCCTTCTCGTCGTCGTGCATGTAGAGGGACTCCCAGGTGCCCAGGTCCGACCATCCGAAATTAGCCTGAAACACACAAGCCCTCTCCGTCTTCTCCATCACTCCGTAGTCGATCGATATTCCTTCGCATCCCTGATATACGGCATCCACCGCATCCTGCTCCCCATCCGCATCATAACTGGCAGAGCAGGCGTCGAAAGCATTATAGATATTCGGAAGCCAATGTTCCAATGCCTTGCAGATAGTCTTCACCGGCCAGATGAAAATACCGGAATTCCAGAGGAATTCACCGCTGTCCACGAATACCTTGGCGAGATTCCTGTCCGGCTTCTCGGTGAAAGTCTTGACCTTGAATCCCACGTGCCCGTCTGCATTCATATCCTGTTTCTTGTTACACTGGATATATCCGTACCCTGTTTCAGGTCTGGTGGGAGGAACACCTATGGTATACATCTCATCCCGCATGTCCGCATATTTCATAACCGACCCGACCATATCGGTGAAATGGTCCACATCCGAAATGTAATGGTCGGAAGGAGCGACGACCATCACGGCATCGGGATTTCTCTTCCTTATCTTCATCGATGCATAAGCGATACAGGGGGCAGTGTTCCTTCTGTACTTTTCCAAAAGAACATTGTTCAGCGGAAGATCGGGAAGCTGTCCGCGCACCAGAGAACCGTATGCCTCGGAAGTCACCACCAATATGTTTTCCTTCGGGATAATCCGTGCGAATCTGTCATAAGTTTCCTGCAGGAAACTGCGTCCGGTCCCGAGAATGTCCAGAAACTGCTTCGGCATGGAGTTCCTGCTGACAGGCCAGAATCTGCTGCCTATACCTCCTGCCATTATCACACAATAGTTATTTTCCTGTTTCATAACGACCAATATTATAGTATATTACATACTTAAGTTCCGCAAGTGTATTAATTTTTGTGTTTCAAATAGCTATCGCAGGTATTCCACTTTACCTTCAAGCCCTCCGGGCTTGTTTGTCATCTTATCTACCCCCTACATCCTCCTCCACAGGAGGGGGACTGCTGTCGCACATCCTGCAGATATGCTCCGATAGGAACAAGTTTCGCAAGTGCGAAACTTGAGTTACATATAGTCACACCTCGAACTGCGTGAAAGCGTCCCGGATGAAAGTGATTTCGGGACCGTGAGGAAACAATACCACCGAAGCGATATCGAAATGCGAGTCCCTGTCTATTCCGTGCCCGGAGACATAGGCAGATGCCGCCTTCAGCAGGAAATGCCGCTTCAGCCGGTTCACCGACATCTGGGGCTCGATGAGAACAGGCGCCGTACGTGTCTTCACTTCCACGAAATGAACTCCGTCGGAGGCCAGCATTATGAGATCCACCTCAAGATGATTATGCCTCCAGTTCCTCTCCATAAGGAGCATCCCTCTCTCCAGAAGATATCGCAGTACCGCGTCCTCCCCCTCAGAGCCTATTTTTCGGGTGTCTGCCATAAACTTCCTCCCCTCTCTCGGATTCCACACAATTTTTCTTCTACACAAACATATCACTTTTTGTTGGATTATCCCAAAATAAATATACCTTTGCGCCCGAATTGTGGATGGATTTGACTGCTTGCAACCACGTTAAAAAACTGCTAAAACGAGCCTTTGGTCCCTTTGGTGCATATCGTCAGATCCTCCCGTCGGAAAGAGGATTTTATTATTTAAGGAATTACGCGATATGTCTTACTTATTTACATCAGAATCAGTATCGGAAGGTCATCCCGACAAGGTGGCCGACCAGATTTCGGATGCCATCCTGGACGATTTTCTCCGTCAGGACGCCGAATCTAAAGTAGCTTGTGAAACATTTGTAAGTACCGGTCTGGCAGTAGTCGGCGGTGAAGTCCGCGCAGACCACGCCTATGTGGACATCCAGCAGATTACCAGAGATGTCATCGAAAAAATAGGATATACGAAGGCTGAATATATGTTCGACTCCAAATCATGCGGAATCCTCTCGGCGCTCCACGAACAGTCTCCCGACATAAACCGCGGAGTCGTACGGAAGAAGACGGCCGACCAGGGGGCGGGAGACCAGGGTATGATGTTCGGGTATGCATGCAGCGACACCGAAAACTATATGCCGCTGCCACTTACCCTCGCCCATACGGCACTCCGGATTCTCGCCGATATCAGGCGGGAAGAGAACTCTCCGATGCCGTATCTCCGTCCGGATGCCAAGTCACAGTTCACGGTAGAATACGATGACCACCATCATCCCATACGCATCCACACCATAGTCATATCCACACAGCACGACGAATTCTCCCCGGAAGGAGATGCCATAGGGAGCCCGGAAAATGACGCCGCGATGCAGAAAAGAATTACCGGAGACATCAGGAAGTTTCTGCTGCCGAGAGTGAAGAAGTGTCTCCCCGCCAAGACGGCGGCCCTCTTCGACGACCGTCTCATACTGCACGTGAATCCTACCGGCAAATTCGTGATAGGAGGCCCTCACGGAGACACAGGAGTGACCGGCAGAAAGATAATCGTGGATACCTACGGAGGAAAGGGAGCCCACGGAGGCGGAGCCTTTTCCGGAAAGGATCCCAGCAAGGTCGACCGTTCGGCAGCCTATGCGGCCAGATATATAGCCAAGAATCTGGTCGCCGCCGGCATCGCCGAAGAAATCCTGATCCAGATCAGTTATGCCATAGGTGTGGCCGAACCGGTCAGCATATTCGTGGACACATACGGCTCCGCCAAAGTCCGGATGACGGACGGTCAGATCGCCGCGAAAATAGGAAGGCTTTTCGACCTGCGTCCCGCAGCCATCATAAATAAGTTCCAGCTGAGGAATCCCATCTATCTCCCCACTGCGTCCTACGGACATTTCGGCCGCGAGCCATATACCGAAAAGGTCACGCTGATCAGAAACGGCCGCAAGGTGGAAAAGGAAGTCCTGTTCTTCGGATGGGAGCGGCTGGATTCCGTAGGGAAAATCAGGAAAGCGTTCTTCGGAAAGGAGGAATAGATACCGTCCGATATATTTCGGCATAATCCTGAACAGATTCTGCAATAGAATGAAAAAACACCTGCTGGACTGGCTGTACCCCAGACACTGTGAGGTCTGCGGTGCCGGGTTGGACCGGGAGGAGGACCTTCTCTGCCGTGGATGTCTGGAGGATATGCCCCTCACCTGGTTCTGGAAGTGGAGAGGTAATCCGGCTGAAAAGATGTTATGGGGAAGATGCCGTTTCGAGACGGTATCCTCCCTGTTCTATTATCACCGCGAAAGCGATTACGCCCATCTGACTCCCAAAATAAAATACGGGGGGAACAGGCATCTGGGAATCTGTCTGGGAGAAATGCTCGGCCGTCAGATGTCCGGAAGCATCACGGACATCGACGTCATAATCCCCGTCCCGCTCCATCCCCTGAAAAAATGGAGCAGAGGATATAACCAGTCGGAGATCGTCGCCCGCGGCATCTCCACAGGGCTGGGAGGCATCCCTATTGCCGGAGGCATACTCAAAAGGACCCGGTGGGCCCGTTCCCAGACCAGGACGGACATGGGGAACAAATGGGAAAATGTGGGAGGGGCATTTTCACTCGACCGGGACCGTTCGGAAATCCTCAGAGACAGACATGTCCTCCTGGTGGACGATGTGCTCACCAGCGGCGCCACCGCCGAATCCTGTTGGGACACCCTGAAAGATATTCCCGGCATCAGACTGAGTTTCGCCACACTCGCATACGTGGAATAAAATATTATCTTTGTGATTTAACTTCTGCAAAGTGCAGAACCCGAATTTGCGATTATGTTCGATTTTATAAGCATCTCTGTCACCGACATTCTGGACATCGCCTTGTTGACGCTGCTCATCTATCAGATAGTCAAACTTCTGAGAGGGACTTCCGCGTCCAGCATCGTCATCGGCATCCTCCTCCTCTATCTCGGATGGCTGCTGCTGGATTCACTCGGGATGAAGATGACAGCATCCATCATGAACAAGGTCCTCAGCATCGGAGTCATCGCACTGGTAATCATCTTCCAGCAGGAGATAAGACGCTGGCTGCTCCATCTGGGCACGACCATCACGTCCAAGGCACGGGAGAACAGTTTCCTCAGGATTCTTTCGAATTCGAAGGCGGGCGGGCTGAAGTCCTCAGATATAGAAGAAATCGTCGCTGCATGCAGCGAGATGGGGGAAACCCGGACCGGAGCCCTGATAGTCCTGCCCCATGCATCTCCCATACAGTATGTCATAGACACGGGTGACACCATCGACGCCCTTATAAACCGGCGTCTGATAATGAATCTGTTTTTCAAGAACTCCCCTCTCCATGACGGGGCGATGGTGATAGAGTCGGGACGTATCGTGGCAGCCAGATGTACCATTCCCATCATCGAGAACCCGCATATCCCTCCGCAGTACGGTCTCCGCCACCGTGCCGCCTGCAGCATAACGTCCGATACGGATGCCGATGCGATAGTGGTCTCCGAAGAGACGGGAAAAATCTCCTATGTCTCCAACGGGATACTGCACATCTGTTCGGGCATCTCTGAACTGAAATTTTTCATAGAAGAGTCATATACACGATGAACTGCGCGTCAAAACTCGGTTTCGACAGGATTCTGGCTATGGTATGCGATGCCTGCAGTACCGCATACGGCAGAAACAGGGCCGGACAGGAGACATTCTCCTCATCCGAGGAGGAAGTGGAGCGGAGACTTGCCCTCTGCGACGAGATGAGACTCATCCTGATGTTCGAAAACGGCTTCCCCGACAGCGGTTTCACCGACTGCATACCGTTTCTCATTCCGCTGGAGAACGAGCACACCCACATCGATCTTCCCTCCCTGGGGGTGCTGAAGAATTCGCTCGACACGCTGAGGAAGACGGTTCATTTCTTCGATTCCCTGCCTGACGGCAAATATCCTCTGCTGAGGGAGATGACCCGTCCTATCGCCACATTCCCCGAAGTGCTCCGCAGGATAGACGTCATTCTGGACAGATACGGTGAAGTCCGGGACGGAGCGTCCGATGAACTTCGGGAGATCCGCCGCCGCATCCACGAAGGGGAAGGTTCCCTTTCGAAACGTATCCAGGCCATCCTCCACTCTGCCGTGGCCGAAGGACTTGCCGATGCGGATGCTTCGGTGTGCATCCGGGACGGGAAGATGCTGATACCGGTATCAGCCGCGATGAAAAAGAGAATTCCGGGCATAGTATATGATGAGTCCGCCTCCGGCAAGACCAGTTTCATAGAACCTCTGGAGATAGTGGAGCTGAACAACCGGCTCCGGGAACTGCATTTCGAAGAGAACCGCGAGATTCTGCGGATCCTCGTGACATTCACCGATTTTCTCCGTCCGTACCTCCCCGACATCCTGAATGCGGAGGAGTATATGGGGGAACTTGACTTCATCCGTGCCAAGACTCTGGTATCCGGGCGCTTCCCCGGAGGAAAGCCCGTAATCTCCAGACAGGGGGAGGTCATCCTGAAGAAAGCACGTCACCCGCTCCTGGAGGAAGCCCTCCGCAGGGAGGGGAAGCAGATAGTTCCTCTGGACCTGACCCTCTCCCCGCAGAAAAGGATTCTTCTCATATCCGGTCCCAATGCCGGCGGCAAGTCCGTCTGCCTGAAAACGGTGGGACTGCTTCAGTATATGCTCCAGTGGGGGATGCTGATTCCTGCGTCGGAAAGTTCCGAAATACGGATTTTCGATGACATTTTCATAGACATCGGTGATGACCAGTCTCTGGAAAATGACCTCAGCACGTATTCGTCCCATCTGAACAATATGAAGGAGATGCTCGCCACCGCCTCCGGAAATTCCCTGATCCTGATAGATGAATTCGGCTCGGGGACGGAACCGGCGGCCGGAGGGGCCATAGCGGAACAGATTCTCTCTGAATTGGAGAGCAGGGGTTCGTACGGAGTCATCACCACCCACTACACCAACCTGAAATTCTATGCGAACAACAGCAACGGCGTCCTGAACGGAGCCATGATGTTCGATGTCCAGAAAATAGAACCGATGTTCCGGCTTGAGATGGGACTCCCCGGAAATTCCTTCGCCTTCGAACTGGCCCGGAAGATAGGGCTTCCCGAAGAGATAGTCCACGGAGCGGAGGAAAGAGCCGGCAGCGAATTCGTATCCATAGAGAGGAACCTGAGGAAAATCGCCAGGAACAAACGGACTCTCGAAGAGAAACTGACCAGAATCAAGAACACGGACAAGACTCTGGAAAACATAACCGAGAAATACGAAAAGGAACTCTCTGACATAAAGGCCCTGCGGAAAAGCATCATAGAGGAGGCCCGCGACGAAGCCAGAGAGATACTCGCACAGGCTAACCGGAAGGTGGAGAACACCATCCGGGAGATTCGCGAAGCACAGGCCGAAAAAGAGAGGACGAGGGAAGTGCGCAGGGAACTGGACACTTTCTCTCAGGAACTCGAAGCGAAACGCCGTAATGAGAGAGATCTGGAAATCGACCGCAGGATGCAGCAGATAATAGCCAGAAAAGAACGGCAGAAGCAGAGGAAGGAGGAACGGGAGAAAAGAGCTGCGGAAGGTACGGACCTGAAGAAAGGAGCCGTCAAGGGAGCGGAGTCCGCCCCCGGAGAGGAGAAACCGGTACTGTGCATCGGAGCGAAAGTAAAGGTAAAGGGCGGAGACCTCGTCGGAGAGATTATGCAGATATCCGCCAGAAAAATCAAGGTCGCCATCGGGGACATCATTTCCGAGATGGACCCCGCCAGACTGGAACTGATTTCTTCCCGGGAATTCAAGAACCTCACACGTCCCGCTCCACGCAAGATTCAGATGGACTCTTCCATATCGGACAGAAAATTGAATTTCAAGCCCACTCTGGACATCCGCGGATTCAGGCTGGAGGAAGCCATCACCACGGTGACACATTATCTTGACGATGCCGTGATGGTGGGATATCCCCAAGTAAGCATTCTCCACGGGACCGGTACCGGAGTACTGAGGGAAGAGATAAGAAAATACCTGAAAATATATCCGGAAGTCAGCAGTTTCCACGATGAGGCGGTGGAACGGGGCGGCGCCGGCATAACCATAGTCAATTTCAAGTAAGTACAATAATGAGTATGAAAAAATACCTGATTCTGCTGACCGCAGTACTGATGACAGCCGGATGCGGAGATTCGAAAAGAATCGCCGGAGCCAGCCGCATCGCCGAAGAATTCATATCCGCATATACCGGCGGAGACTTCGATCGCGCCGGAGCCCTATGTTCGGACCACGTCAGAAAACGCGTAGAGGCGGCGGCGACCATACTGTCCCCCCTGGACTCAAATGCCAGAGCCGCGGCAGTAAGCGCCACATCCGGTTTGAAATGGGAGAAAGAAGTGATAGAAGACGGTGACGAATCAGTAGTGACATTACGCTACTCGACAGTGTTCAATGACCGTAAAACCTGTATGACATTGAAACTTTCACAAAGCGGAAAAGACGCCTGGAGCGTCATCTGGATGGAATAATGACCCTTTCAGAGGACAATACGCTCACTTTTGACGACGCCCGACGGCTGACCGGACCCCTGGCTTTCAATCTTATGATCAAGCCGGCCGGCTCACTGTGCAATCTCGCCTGCCGTTACTGCTACTACCTCGACAAGGCCGGCATCTACGGCGGCTCGGAACCCCGGATGAGCCTTCAGATGCTTGAAACGTTCACAAAGGCCTATATCGAAGCGAACGAAGTCCCGCAGGTCCAGTTCAACTGGCACGGAGGGGAGCCCCTGCTGATGGGCATCGATTTCTACAGGAAAGCCCTCGAACTCCAGCGGAAATACGGTGCCGGCAAGACCATTTCCAATACGATTCAGACCAACGGCACACTCCTGGATGCACGGTGGGCCTCATTTCTGAGTGACAACGGATTCCTGACAGGCATCTCCATCGACGGGCCGCAGGAGATTCACGACAGATACCGTCTGGATCGGGGCGGAGCCCCCACTTTCTCTAAAGTAATGCAGGGAATAGAGGCCCTGCAGCGTGCCGGCGCCGAATTCAACACCATGACCACCATCAGCAGGGCCGGAGAAGGACACGGACTGGAAGTCTATAAATTCCTCAAGAGCATCGGCAGCCGCTTCATGCAGTTCATGCCGGTGGTGGAACACGTCAGAAACCCTCTTTCCAAATCCGGAAAGGAGGACCGAAGCGCCCGTCCCGTCATCACCGCACCGGAGACCGAAGGGTCCAGACTGGCTCCCTGGTCCGTATCGTCCACCGCTTTCGGCACCTATATGTGCGACATCTTCGACGAGTGGGTGAAAAATGATGTGGGCACTATCTTCGTAAATATGTTCGACACCGCTCTGGCCAATTGGTGCGGTGTGGAAAGCGGCATCTGCGCATACGCCGAGACCTGCGGAGGGAACTCCATAATAGAGCATAACGGAGACCTTTATCCCTGTGACCATTTCGTATATCCGGAGTACCGCCTGGG
>DCIQ01000160.1:0-2148 GCA_002317435.1 Bacteroidales bacterium UBA1722
TTTAAATGTGCAACGAATGCCGAAATCTGTGCCCCACAAGCCTGTGGGAGTGGTCCTGATATCAAGGGGAAGACACCTGTAGTACCCGCCGAGGACAAGAGAGATATGCTTCGAGACGAAATACTCTAAAGAAAGGGCAAGCGGCACGTACATACTGTCTGCATGCGTATCTTCACCTTCACTGGTTATATAGTCATGTATCATGATATTCGCATGGCCGGCACCTTGGGCGACAGCCGTTTCGCTGTATGCCTGCGTAAGAGTACTGTGATTCCATCCGCCTGCATAGCCGACACCCGTACCGAGCCATACTCCGAACTTGTCGGCGACTTTTGATTTGAAAATCTCCATAAAGTTGAATTCCACGGTACCTCCTGCGAAGAGGCAGTGCGCCTCGTCAAATCTGTGGAGATCGGTAATAACCTGTACGAGAACACCATCATCGTAGTTCCCGACTTCATAGTTGTCGATACTGTTTATCACCTGACCGTTTGTCGTGTTGACGGTGGAGAGCTTGGTGTATCCGAGGTTTACGCCGACACGAACCCAGGGTCCGATCTGACAGCTGAAACCTGCGTTGACATCGGGAGAGATGTCATGCCGGGTAAGATTACCGGGGACATTGCGATATCTGACGAAACCGCTGACACCCGCATCAGCGTAAACGGACCACACACCTTTATTCTGTCCCTGCAGGCTGACGGCCGGCAGAATCGCCAGTGTCAGCATCAGGATATGTTCAGTGAAGAATCTCATAGGATTGTCAAATATTAATCATTAACCATCAATACCAATCATCAGCTTTCACTGTCAGATAAATCCTGTCGGCGATCAAAGTCTTCCCGGTCGTCGCATCCCTATAGTAAGTTTTCAGTCTGATCCCGTTTACGCTTCCATATTGGTCCCCGGTCCAGTCGACTCTGAAGGGATGCTGGTCGCTGTCTCCATCAACATAGTATTCCGTCCATTCATCGTTCACCTGTTTGAAGTCGTGTACGGTGATTCCGCTTGTCTGTCCGAGATCATACTTGAGCTGAGCTTCAGCATCGAACACCTCGACTTCGAATATTTCCGGGCAGCCGCATAACCCCGTGTCGATATTTACGCTGCAGGTGATGTCACCGGCGGCCTTGACTACGCGAACGTATTCGGAATCTCCGACGATGACATCGGAGCCTATAACGACAGGATCGGCTTCAGATACTTGTGTGATAAAAGCGTGCGGGTGCAGACCGTCATAATAACGTGTTTCGCCATCGTTATTATAAGCAGCCTGTACCGGGTAGATCGCAGCTGCGTATTCCACCAGTCCTTCGGTTATCTCCTTGTAGGTCTTTCCATCTTCAGTTACAGGGTTCATCTTATCGGGTTCAGAGTCGTATGCCTGTTTGAGATTCTTCCATTTGAGAGGATTGACATAGACGTTGTAAGTAGGGTCGAGAGCCGGATTGTAATTTGAATCCGTCTTGTCCGTCGTACCGTCCGGAATGTAGATGCCATTGTCGTATGCCACCTTCTCGAGCATATCCACGATGTCCCGGTATCCGTCAGCCTGAGTTTTTTCCATATTTTCCATCCGGGTCTTGATAGAGTTGAGAGCGGTGATAACGTCCGAAAGTTTGGTTCCGTTGCTTTCGATAGCCGTCCTGACGGCGGTCAGACCCTGTTCGAGAGTAAGCATCTGAGCCCCGATGGCAGCTTCTATGGCAGCAAGTTTAGTGTCCATCCCCGTCGTCTGGCTTGTTATGGCGGCCTGAATCTGATTGAGAGCCTGCTGTTCTGAAAGAACACCGGCCTTGACGCTGGAATCGAGGGCTTCAATAGCCAGTTTGATGAATTCATCACTTGCTCTGGTCTCCAATGTCTGATTCTTGATGGCATCTTCGATCGCGACCAGTTTGTTTTCAAGGGAGGTTGTCTGGTTGGTCATAGCATCTCTAAGACCGTTGATGGCGTCAGTAATGTCCTTGTATTCATTGATAAAGGTCTTACTTCCGAAATCCACATTCGTTTCTTGGATTTTGTTGCAAGAAACGAACATGAACACTGCTGCCGAACACAAAGCAGCGATTTTCATGCTCCTTTTCATAATAGTTGATTCAATAATTCTTTAAAAAATCAATAGTTGTAATGAGTTGTAAATACCGG
>DCIQ01000160.1:2313-3168 GCA_002317435.1 Bacteroidales bacterium UBA1722
TTTTTTTTTGGAAATCATCGAATATTCCGTCCGCGGCACACTTCTACAACCTCTCGATTCGAATCTGCTGTATGGAATTTCCTTTTTCAGTGGTCTTGACCTGAATGGTCACCACAAACCGATACCCGCCGCCCTCGAACTCACCTACCGCACAATTGATCGGATAGGAACCGCTCTTGTGCTGGACCACGAAAGACTTGGGAGTATAGTCGAGAAAAAAAGACTTCATTATCTGGCAGGCCTGACTGCGGCTGTAATTGCTGACCCTGCCCAACATCTCTATCTCCAGATTATCGGCGAACCATGCCGAAAGAGACTCGGCACTCCCTCTCTGGAAATATTTGGAGATGGGATTGAAGACATCCGTCGAGGACATGCCCTGAGCTCGTGCCACCCCGGGCATCAGCATCATCGCTAATATTATAGGCAGATATCTTTTCATAACGTGCACGTCCTGTATTACAAAAATCAAGCCAGCCTTTCGATATGATTCCTGCATGCCTCCAGCTGCCTCTCCGGAGTCGAAGTGGCCCCGCAGATACCCACGGAATCGTCGGGCGAGAACCACTCCGCCCGTATTTCCGAAGAGAACTCCACGCTGTATGACCGGGGATTCACACTTCTGCACAGATCGAACAGAACCCTCCCGTTGGAGCTCTCCCTGCCACAGACGAACACTATCACGTCATGCTCCGCAGCGAACTTCGCAAGATTGGGATGACGGGAAGAGACCTGTCTGCAGATGGTATCGTGCACGGTAATCTCCCGACAGTGTTCCCGAAGGCAGCCGCACACCGATGCATATTCCTGCGGATTCTTGGTAGTCTGCGAGAAAACCGCCACCGGCACGTCCGT
>DCIQ01000160.1:3234-3760 GCA_002317435.1 Bacteroidales bacterium UBA1722
GCCGCCGTCCCGTCGGACTGTCCCACCAGTCCGTTCACCTCCGCATGCCCCGGCTTTCCGAATATGACTATCTGCCCCCCGACGGAGTTCAGCTTACGGTAGGTGGCAGCTATCTCCTTCTGGATCTTGAGCACCACAGGACAAGTGCAGTCGACCAGTTTCAGATGATTTGCGGCAGCCGTGGAGTAAGTGGACGGAGGCTCCCCGTGCGCCCGGATAAGCACCGTGGCATCCCGCAGGGCCGAAAATTCCGCGATGTCGATGGTCTGCATCCCCATCCCCGCCAGCCGTTCTATCTCCGCATTGTTATGTACTATTGCCCCAAGGCAATATAATCGTTCTCCACCCGCCAGACATTTTTCAGCCTGCTCGATGGCCCTGCGAACCCCGTTGCAGCAGCCCGAATGCTCATCGACGGTGACGGTCATCTCTCCAGAGCGTTGACTTTCTCCATTATCCACTCCAGTTCTTCCGCGACGCTCATCTCGCTGTTGTCCAGCACGAGGGCATCGGGAGCCTTCACCAG
>DCIQ01000160.1:3864-8815 GCA_002317435.1 Bacteroidales bacterium UBA1722
TCATCATAGCGGCGCTTCGCCCTGACCACGGCATCGGCCGTCATGAAAATCTTCAGTTCCGAATCCGGGAACACGGCGGTCCCTATATCCCTCCCGTCCATCACCACACCTCTGGCCGCACCGATCCTGTGAAGAATCCCGTCCACATATTCCCTTACGAAAGGGAGTGCGGCGACGTGGCTCACGACGGCCGACACTTCCATGGAACGAATCCGTCCCTCCACGTTCTCCCCGTTCAGATAGGTTTCACTCTTTCCTTCCGCACCGGTACGGAACGTTATCTGATAAGAGCCGTCCGCCGCGGCACGCGACAGAGCCCTCCGGAGCCCTTCGACATCGACGCGCCCGGCCCCGTCCACCAGTGAATCTCTCATCGCCTGAAGGCTGAGGGCCCGGTAGATGGCCCCCGTATCGATATAAATGTAGCCCAATCTGCCGGCTATCAGTTTCGCGACGGTACTTTTCCCCGTAGAGGAATGTCCGTCGATGGCTATGATAATAGGATTCTTCATAACACAAAAATAGATAAAAAAGCATTATCTTTGTAGTTACGCGAATGAACTGCGACTTATATATTTGACCATGCGTATTCTGATTATAGATGACGAACGGAGTATCCGGAACACCCTTAAGGAAATACTCGAATTCGAAGGACACGAGATAACCCTCGCCGAGGACGGCGCGACAGGACTTGAAAAAGCGGTATCAGGTAATTTCGATGCCATATTCTGCGACATCAAGATGCCGAATATGGACGGCGTCGAGGTACTGGAGAAGATGAGCGAAAAAGGTGTGGAAAGTTCCATCATAATGATTTCGGGTCACGGTTCCATCGACACGGCCGTGGAATGCATAAAGAAAGGAGCGTTCGACTTCATCCAGAAGCCTCTCGACCTGAACAGGATCCTCATCACCCTGAAAAATGCCACCGACAAGACCGAACTCGTGAAGGAGACCCGTATCCTGAAGAAGAAAGTCTCCAAGGTGCCCGAGATAGTAGGCCGGTCCGCAGCCATAATGAGAATAAAGGACATGATAGACAGGGTGGCTCCCACCGATGCCCGCGTGCTGGTGACAGGCGCCAACGGCACAGGAAAGGAACTGGTCGCCAGATGGCTCCACGAGAAGAGTGCCCACGCCTCCATGCCGTTTATCGAGGTGAACTGCGCCGCCATACCCTCGGAACTGATAGAAAGCGAACTCTTCGGACACGAGAAAGGAGCTTTCACCTCTGCCATAAAACAGCACAAAGGGAAGTTCGAGCAGGCTGACGGAGGCACCCTCTTTCTGGACGAGATAGGCGATATGAGCCTGGCGGCCCAGGCCAAGGTGCTCCGCGTGCTGCAGGAGAACAAACTCACCAGAGTCGGCAGTGACAAGGACATCACCGTAAACGTAAGGGTCGTGGCAGCCACCAACAAGAATCTGAAGGATGAGATAGCCAAAGGCAATTTCAGGGAAGACTTGTATCACCGCCTGAGCGTAATCGTAATCCACGTCCCCTCGCTCGCCGAGCGCACGGACGACATTCCCCTCCTGGTGGAACACTTCCTCAAGATAATATGCACGGAAGCGGGCAAGCCGGTCATGCCCATAGACGAGGACGCCGTCAACGAACTCCGGAAATACCCCTGGGGAGGAAATATCCGCGAGCTGAGAAACGTGATAGAGCGCCTCTTCATCCTCTCGAACGGACGCATCACGCTCGAGGACGTGAAGATGTTCGCCTCCGCCGGAGTCTGACCGGCGCCACAGGCACTATTTCTGTCTGAAATAAACTTGGATGGGACACCCTCTGAAGTTCCAGTGGCTCCGCAGTTTGTTCTCTATGAACCGCTTGTACGGATCCCTTATGTATTGGGGAAGATTACAGAAGAACGCGAATGATGGGAATGCCGTGGGAAGTTGGGTTATGAACTTGATTTTAACTATCTTACCCTTATACATAGGCGGCTGGAAATTCTCTATCTCCTCCAGCATTATGTCATTCAGCTGTCTGGTGGGTATCTTCTGCGAATAATTCTGATATGTGGAATCCACCGCATCCAGCACATCCAGAATGCGCTGCCTGTTTATGACTGAAGTGAACACCACGGGCACGTCACTGAAAGGAGCCATTTTCTTCGCTATGGCCTGCTGGTACTCCTTCATGGTGTTCGAGGACTTCTCTATGGTATCCCACTTGTTCACCGCCACTACGCACCCTTTCCTGTTCTTTATGATGAGATTGAAGATGGCCATATCCTGAGCCTCCAGCCCGGACTGGGCATCCACCATCAGAATACAGACATCCGCATTCTCGATGGCCCGCACGGACCTCATCACGGAATAGAACTCCAGATCCTCGGTGACCCGGGTCTTGCGGCGCAGCCCCGCGGTATCGACCAAGATGAATTCGTGACCGAACTTGTTATAATGGGACTCTATGGAATCCCTTGTAGTACCCGCTATGGGAGTCACGATATTACGTTCTTCCCCCAGAAGGGCATTCGTAAGGGAGGACTTGCCCACATTGGGCTTGCCCACTATGGCGATTCTCGGAATATGGGGACCCTCCTCCTGCTGCGGGACCTCCGCGGGAAGCACCTTCACCACGGCATCGAGCAGGTCACCTGTCCCCCCGCCGTTCGCGGAAGAGATGCTGTAGGGATCTCCGAGCCCCAACGAATAGAACTGATACACGTCATACATCCTGAGACCGGTATCCACCTTGTTGACTACGAGGAAAACGGGCTTGCTGGTCCGCCGGAGTATGTCCGCTATCTCCGAATCGAAATCGGTTATACCGGTCCCCACCTCCACGAGAAAGAGAATCGCATCCGCCTCCTTGATGGCTATCTGCACCTGCTTGCGGATCTCCTCTTCGAAGATATCATCGGAATTCACCGTATAACCTCCGGTATCCACCACGGAAAACTCATGCCCGCACCATTCACACCTCCCGTAATGACGGTCCCTGGTCACACCGGCCGTCTCGTCCGTAATGGCCTGACGCATCCCCACCAGACGATTGAACAGTGTCGATTTTCCTACATTCGGTCTCCCGACTATCGCTACCAAACTCATATCTCTTCCTTACTATTGGTTAATGATTCCTCCCTGACGCTGCATCCGGCCACGCACTCGCTGCAGGCAGCCGGGTCGCATTTTCCGGAAACAGTCCTTTTTCTTCTCCCGTGCAGACGTATCTCCTCTTCGTTCGCACAGATAATTCCCCTCTTCCTCATCTCCCTGTTCCTGCTTATCTCCCCGTCCGGAAAAGGTTTGTTCCGAAAGACAATATTGAAGCACAGGAAAAACACCCCAAGTGCCAGCAGGGCGAGAGAGAGGAGAAACACTTTCATATCACTCGGGTCTGGGGACTACCCATTTGGTCGCATCCAGCAGAGGATGATCGCTTACCTTAACTATACAAGGCATCTGGAAGGCCTTGAAGGCAGCAGCCTTCTTCAGTCCCAGAACCCTCTCCACGAGAGCGCTGTCCACACCCGAGGCGATCACCTGCTCCGGAGAATATCCGTCATCGTTGAGAGCGCACAGCACCGGATCCAGAACGGCATACTCCGGAAGAGAATCCGTATCTTTCTGACCATCCCGCAGTTCGGCGGAAGGTGCCTTGGTTATCGTATTCTGAGGCACCATCTCCTTCTCCCGATTCAGATATCCTGCCAGTGCATACACCTGAAGCTTGTATATATCGGCGATTACCATCAGGGCGCCTGCCAAATCCCCGTACAAGGTACCGTAGCCGCACGAAAGTTCACTCTTGTTCGAAGTATTCAGCAGCAGGGCGGAGTTCCTGTTCGAATAAGCCATCAGGATGGTCCCCCGGATTCTGGCCTGAAGATTTTCCTGAGTGGTGTTCCAGGAGAAATTACCCCCGAATATGGGGGTGATGTCTCTCATGAACCTGAAATATATTTTCTCTATCGGAATCACGTCATATCTGATATCGATATTGTTCGCCAGATCTATGGCGTCGCTGATGGAGTGAAGCGTGGAATAAGGGGACGGCATCAGGATGCCGTGGACGTTCTCACTGCCCAAAGCCTCTGCCGCCAATGCGGCCACCACAGCCGAATCCACTCCGCCGGAAAGACCCAGAACGGCCTTCTTCGCTCCCGCCGCCCTGAAAAAGGAACGGATGGAGGCGACTATGGTATCGTGAATTTCCTCCGCGGACTTGTCCAGATATGACATATCGATAAACCTAGAATACGAAACTGTTGCTGATTGACTGGTAGTTATATACCTTATTGATCACATCCGCGAAGATATCGGCTACGGAAAGCACCTTTATCTTGGAGATATCGCGTCCCTCCGTATTTCTCAGGGGGATCGTATCCGAAACCACGACTTCCTTCAGGGCGCTGGCCGCTATCTTCTCGTAAGCCTGACCGGAGAACACGGGATGTGTGGCCAGAGCTCTGACACTGCGGGCACCCTTCTCCATAAGCATATCCGCAGCCTTGGCCATAGTGCCTGCCGTATCTATCATATCATCCACGATGACCACGTCCCTGCCCTCCACGTCTCCGATGGCAGTCATGGAACCCACGACGTTCGCCCTGGCACGGGACTTATGGCAGATTATCATGGGACATCCGAGTATCCTGGAATATGCATTCGCCCTCTTGGCCCCGCCCATATCCGGAGCGGCGATGGAGAGATTGTCCAGATTATGCTCCTTTATCTGCTCACGCAGATAGGGGAGGAAAAGGGAACTTGCATAAATATGGTCCACCGGAAAATCGAAGAATCCCTGTATCTGGTCAGCGTGAAGGTCACAGGTCATAACCCTGTCGCATCCTGCGGACTGCAGCAGATTGGCCACCATCTTGGCCCCTATGGAGACTCTGGGACGGTCCTTGCGGTCCTGACGCGCCCATCCGAAGTAAGGGATTACGGCGATCACCTGATAGGCGGAAGCCCTCTTGGCCGCATCTATCAT
>DCIQ01000160.1:8884-12877 GCA_002317435.1 Bacteroidales bacterium UBA1722
GTGCATCCTCTGACTGATTCGTCGAAGGCCGGCTGGAATTCTCCGTCACTGAAATCGGTAACTACCGATTTGCCGAGATTCATTCCCAGAGAGAGTGCTATTTTCTCGCCCAGATAGCGGGAACTTCTACAGGTGAAGATTTTGATATTATGAGTGTGATCCATGATATTGGTTATAATGTTTTTGATATGTATTCTATTATTTCCTCCCGGCCGGCCCCGGTCTCGGCGGAAGAGCGGAATGATACGGGCTCCTCTCCCGTGACGGCGGCCACCTGTGAAGATATCTTCCGCGTACTGGCTGAGGAGGCATCGCGTCCCATCTTGTCGCATTTGGTAAATATGACGGCGAAGGGGACTTCGGCCAGATGGACGGCCTCTATGAACTCGGCGTCTATCTTCTGCAGGTCATGACGCGAATCCAGAAGTACGAACAGCATTTTCAGTTCATCCGATTTACCGATGAAATCCTGTATCATCACCTGCAGCCTGTCTCTCTGTTTCTTCGATATCCTGGCGAATCCATACCCCGGAAGATCCACCAGATACCAGGCGTTATTCACCAGAAAATGATTGATGCACAGTGTCTTGCCCGGGTTTGACGATGTTCGTGCCAGTTCTTTGCGGCCGCAGAGCATATTAATGAGCGAAGACTTGCCCACATTGCTCCTGCCGATAAACGCGAACTCGGGAGCCCTGAAAGAGGGTTTCCCCGCCAAGTCAGAACTGCTTCCCGAGAAGATGGCATTTTTTATTATCATACGAGCACCGGATTTCGGGCGCAAAGTTAACATTATTTGGCCAAATAAACACTCACCTCCGTATTTGTTGAACGGCGTGGCCAAATAATGTTAACGCCTTATCCACCGGGGGACTAATCCCCCGGACCCCCTGGGTCGCTCAGCTCCTTTGGCCAAATAAACACTCACCGCAATAATAGTTGAACGGCGTGGCCAAATAAACACTCACCTCCGTATTTGTTGAACGGCGTGGCCAAATAATGTTAACTGCCCTGTCTGACCAAAAAAAACAAATGTTGTCCTGCAGGGAGAAACCCTCGCAGGACAACATCGTCATATTATGAAAATGGGATCGGAATCCCACTTCCTGTGGAACTTCCGCGATTAGTTCAGATCCACATCTGCAGAATCGGCAGTCCAGTCGTTTACAGTTACGGAGAACAGTATTTCCTGTGAAGAACTGTCGATAGGCAGACGGAGAACGATGTCATACTTGTGACCCTTGTCCAGAGTGATGGTGGCTGACTTGGTGGTGGAAGCCATAATCTCTGACCATGTGGAACCGTCACCGGAATATTCAACTGAATAAGTTACGCTGAAAGTAGCTGCCTGAGGCATAAGTATCATCTCGTCAGCGAAACCGCCGGTCTTGAGAGGACTGCTGCCATTCCCCAGGAAATTGCCGCTCTGGTTAGGGAAAGAGTAATCGGTGCTGGCACCGGAGAGAACCCAACTGCCATCGTTGAAAGTATAGGTACCGCCGTTCTTCGGAGTAGTGACCTTAACTGCAGTGAAAATGTATTTATAGTTCGCAGTGGTACCGTTTCCGGTGGTCAGCGGAGCGATAGTCACACTGTCTATCTTCGTGAGAATATGGTCGAAATCCAGCTGTACCGCTGAAGTGGAACCCTGACCAAGCTTCTTCGCAGCGACGAGGTCTTCATCTGCAGTCGATTTAACGGTATAGGCGATGGTGGCTGTACCGGCAGTATTGGAGACTCCTCCAGTAACGGAACCGCGATATGCGAAGAAATCGAGACTGCCCGATGTGGGCCAGAAATATGTCTGGTCAGTCTTGAAATTGTTGGCATCCAGTCTGGCCGTCTGCTCCGAGCCGTAATAAGATGTAGCCGTACCTGTCTGATAACTGGCCACACGGAACGTATCCAGAGTAGCGGTGGTAACATCGGTAACCTGAGCCTTGGTCACGCTTCTGGAGATATAAGCGGAGAATTTGATGGCAGCGCCATCATTCGTCACCACGGTATCAACAGATGCATCTTTCTGACATGCTGCTACTGACAGCACTGCCAGCACAAAAAAGAAACTTTTCTTCATGATTGATTGGTTGATTGGTTGTATATAAAAAAAATAAGAACTTTCTAACTGTCAGAACGGGAATCCCCACATTCATTCAAGCCGCCGCAAAAGTACGAAATATTAACGATTCACGCAAACATTCTCACGTTCCGGACGATTTCTGTGTGTAAAGGTAATGAGAAGGCACCCAAAAGACACCCGCTCCGACGACAAAACATTGTAAAAACATTCACAAACCTTCACAAACCGCCGTTACGCCATCACTTCCAAAACCACAACCAACTCATATTCAAGTCGGTATGTCTAAATATGAAATATGCGGCGACTCCCAGGGCAGCGAAGATAAGAACCCAGAGCAGACTCTTCTTCCATGCACTCATCTTTTTCCCTGCGAACGGGTCGTCCGCTATGGGGATCACAGGCATCTTGGCCAGAGAAGTGAATGTAGCCCCGAAACGCGCGTTGACGATGATTTTGCTGTTTATCGCCCACCCGTTCGCATTCAGCAGCGGAGTGATATTGCGCTTGCGCAGAGAAAGCCAGGTTCTGAACATCGACGGACCGGAAATCAGAAGCAACAGTCCGACGAACACGATCAGCACCTGCCACCAGTCCAAACCCGCTACGCCTTTAAAAACTTTCAGGAAGAAGTCCGCGACAGTGGTCAACGCCATGGACACCATAGCGAACAGTCCGGCGAATCTGGCGATGTCGAACGGTTTCTTCCCGTCAGCGTCACCGCCCTGTGCCGGCACCGGAGTACCGGCCTTAGCCGCCTCGGAACCGGCGGCCAGATTCTCACCGGCCTTGGCGATCTCCCCTATGCCTTTGTCTATCACCTTGGATTCCCTGTCCGCAGCCACCTTATTGATGGATTTCCCTATAAAATCGGCGAATCTCCGATATGGTGCCCAGAAAGCCTCGCGGATGCTGATGGGGTTGTCCACCACTTTGATCACCGTGGCATCCCACACTTCTCCGGCACGGTCGTAGAAGATGGCATTCTTGCCTTCCCTCAGGTTCGCGGTCTCCCCATCCGTCACCGCCGCCACGATGGTCATCGTCACCGAATTCTTCCGCGACACACACTGGCAGTAGAGCAGGAACATCCCGCTCATAGGGGCCATCGCCGTATGGACAGCCATATCCGCCACCTTTATGCACAGGTCACAGCTCCGCTGGTCGATATAGAGAGTTCCCGCCTGAAAGTCAGCCTTAAGGTCTCCGTAAGGAGAATAGAAATCCTTGAAAGTGACGAAGTTGTTCAGCAGATGGATGAAATCGCGGAACAGATGGAGCAGTTTCTCCACTTTCCGGAATTCGGCCACGGATTCCCCCAGACTCGAATCCCGGGCGATAAGCTGCAGCAGAGATTCCTTCCCGTCCTCCGCGAGAATCGCCCCGGCCCTCTCATATCCGAGCGACTGCACGGCTGCACCATTGGCAGAGCCTTCCCACGCTACGAACGCATCGAACCGGGCCAATATCTCCTTCCACTGTTTTTCTGTCATTATGTCTGCCTGCGGCAATATTTTTCCAGCCACTTTCTCCCGGAATGCGGTGACGGTGGCCTGCCAGACAGGATTTATTCCGGTACGGAGATTCAACTCCCCGGATGGATTCACCTTCGAGAGGGGATATGAGGCGATCTGGTTACGGCACGCCGTCAGGTCCTGCCCGCTGATGGCCCTGATACTGTCCACGGACACGTCGAGGGCCGGCGCGCTTCCGGCATCGAAAACCGCCAGAGCGCATCTGATGAAATAATCATCCACCTTGTCCTTGATGGCGAGTGTGGCGTCCAAAGCGGCGGCGGTATCTTCTCCGAAGGGGAACACTCCTTCGGCGGCGGCATCCCCCGCCTCCTTCCACGACACGAATTCCTGCAGGGCGGCATAGAATTCACCGACTTTGGCGGCATCGACACCATCCTC
>DCIQ01000160.1:13005-13247 GCA_002317435.1 Bacteroidales bacterium UBA1722
GAAGCCTTCGATAAAAGATTCCACGTCGGCCAGCGTGATGCTGTCCCCGCCGAGCGACATCTTCTCCAGCATGAACCGTATGGTGTCGTGAAGCACCTTACCCTCCCCGTTCTCCTGATTCAGGACGGACAGGGGCAGCGCGTTCCCGCCCTCCATAAGACATTCCGGGTCTTTCAACACGCTCACCAGCCACCGGGCGGCGGCGAGCACGTCATCCACGCGGATGACTCCGTCCCCTTCCC
>DCIQ01000160.1:13347-18332 GCA_002317435.1 Bacteroidales bacterium UBA1722
TTCATCCAGGTGAGCGATATCCTCCCCCGAAGTGATATTCACGCGGGAAACTCCTCCTATGACGGAGAATTTCCAATCATATTCGCCATTTGACTTCATATAGAATAAAAATTTATTTAGCTTCCAGTTTTCTGTACATGATGGCCAGAACGGTGACGTCGTCATTCTGCTCAGCCCCCGCAGCATATCCCGCCATATCGCTGATGACCGTATCCACCAGACATCCCGGCACGTTCGACCCGGCCCCGAGCAGAGCGTTCCCGAGACGTTCGTCTCCATACAGTTCCAGAGCAGTGTTCTCGGCTTCGGTCACACCGTCGGTATACATGAACATGGTGGCACCCCGCTCCACGGTGACGCTCTGTCCCTTGAATTCATACCCGCCGAATATCCCCACCGCGATATTCTTCTCCTGCTCCAGAGTGGAGACACTGCCGTCCGACCGGACCAGATACATGGGCGTATGCCCGCCGTTACAGTATTTCAGTTCTCCCGATTCCAGATCCAGCACGCCGATGAACAGGGTGACGAAGAGGTTATTCTCATTATTCTCGGCCAGACTGTCATTTATCTCCTTCATAATCCTGTGCGGTTCGGAGAGCAGACCCGCCACATACCGGAAAGCACTTCTGGTGATGGCCATTATCATCGAAGCGGGAACCCCTTTCCCGGAGACATCCCCTATGCAGAAATATAATCTGCCGTCCTTCTCGAAATAATCATAAAGGTCTCCCCCCACCTCCTTGGCCGGATGCATCACAGCCTTGATGAGGATATCGTCGGTCCCGCCGAATCCCCTGGGCAGCATGCTCAGCTGGATATTCCTGGCGATATTCAGTTCGCTGTCGATACGCTCCCTGGCGGCGGTGGCATTCTTCAGATCCTCGATCCGCTGCACCAGCGAACTCTGCATCGCGGAGAACGACTCCCGGAGCTTCCACATCTCATCCCTGGAACCGATCTCCGGAAGCTTATTGTTGAAATTGCCTCCGGCAATACTTATGGCGGACTCCGAAAAATCCGAGAGGGGACGGGTAAGCCTCCTGATGGTCACCACGCAGAGGACGAAGAGAATCAGCAGTCCCAACAAGGTCACGGACAGCAGAATCAGACTCATCTGGGTCGTCTTCCGGAACACGTCCCTGAACGGACACAATATCGCGATGGGCCACCCGTTCTTCAGGGGCGCGAACACCATATAGGAACGTCCTCCCGACGGAAGTTCCACCGTCTCGGTCCCCCACCCGTCCGCCATCACCTTCCGGATGATATCTATCTGCTCCGCGTTTCCATCGATGAGAGGATTGGTGAAGATGGTGCAGTTCATTATATAGTCGGGATTCTGATGCACCACGAAAGCACCGTTGCTGGCGACAAGCCAGGTCTGCGCATTGGTATAGGGCTTGATGGAGAGAATATAATCGCTCAGCCACCGGAGGTCCATGTCTGCCGTCAGTATCGCATAGAACTCTCCGTTTTCATCATACAGCGGACGGGAAAACGTGGTCATTATCATCTCCGCCCCGCCCTCGTCATAATACGGATCGGTCCAATATTTCTTATCCAGAAGCTTAGGTATCATATACCAGTCCGACAACTTGTAATCATAGACATCCGTAAACAGGTCCTTCGATTCTATGGAGCCGTCCTCACGATAACAGCTGTATGGAGCGAACTCCTTTTTCGTCGGAGACTTCCCGGGTTCGAAAGCGATGGCACATCCGCAGATATCCGGATTGCTCTTCAGACATTCCCTGGTGATGCGATACAGTTCCTCTTCATCGTCGCGGTTTTCATAGACGGCCCACTCCAGCGTCTTGACGGTGGCCTCGATGCCGTTCATGATGGTCTCTATCGAATTGATGGTGGATTTCAGCTGGCTGGTGGCATTCCGCGTCGCTTCCTCCCGGATAATCGTATGGGAGAACACCGCCACCACCCCATTCGCCGAGAGGAACAGGACCGCCGTAATCAGCAGTATGTAGAAACTCAGTCTGGCAGAGAAAGAACCGGACAGCTTCAGCGAATAAAGTCTCTGTAGGTTATCTGGCATGGAATCAACTTTTGATTGTACATTTTGAGCACTATTTCATCGAACAGTTCCTCCGGCACCGGAGCATAATCCGCATCCCCCGTGGCAGGATTCACCTGAAGCCGAAGCACCTCCTCCAGCATTTTCCTCTGATGGTAGCCGTTGGTTTTGATATTGTCGCGGCCGGTATAGATGCGGACCATCTCCAGAGCCTCGTCGGGATGCTCGCGGGTATAATCCCAACCCTTCTTCACCGCCCGGCAGAATGCCGCGACATCCTTCTTATGTTTCTTGTAGTAACTCTCCGTGACATACAGTCCGTCTTCCGGATAATTGTACACACTGCCGGAACAGCGGAAGACATTCTCCTCCGGCACTATTCCTTCAGCCTGCAGAATCTTATAATACTCATTATACGACGTCGCCGTGACAGCATCTACCGCTCCGGAGTAGAACACGCTGATGCTCTGCAATATAGGCACGACAGTACAACCCTTCATCATATCATTGATGACCATCGAGGCCACCTCGCTGCAATTCTTCCATACCGCTATCCTGCTGCGGTGATCGTTAAAGACACTCTTGACGGGAGCGTGGGAGACGAACATGAGGCTCGAATTCTGCGATGTCTGAAGGACATTGACCAACCGTCTCCCCGACGCCCGCTGGACCATGGCCGTCACCAGATGAATATTTATGATATCGACCTTTCCGTCCGCCAGTTCATCGGTCAGATCCGCCGAGGAAGTGACGGGAAGATGAACTATATCCACATCCAGCCCTTCTGCACGGAAAAACCCCTTTTCCTTCGCCACATAATAGCCTGCATACTGGGACTGGGCATTCCAGTTCGGCGAAAAGGTAACCTTGACCAGATCCTCCGGCTTCTGTGCCGACGCCGACACCGAACCTGCCGCCAGAGCGAACGCTGTGAGACAGGCCATCCCGATGAATTTCGAAAATTTCATACAAAGCGATTCTACCGACATAATGATGACTAAGTTCCGCAAATGGAAAACTCAAGTTACTGATTACAAAAATAACATAAAAAGACCATCCGTCACACCGTCCGCATCATTTTTGACGACATGTTTCGGGGGAAATATTTGAGAAAACTCCCCCGTTTCGAGTCTTTGAGACCGTTTCGGGGGAAATATTTAAGAAAACTCCCCCGTTTGGAACTTTTATGGCCGTTTCGGGGGAAAATGTAGCGAAAATCCCCCCGGTTTCACCTTCTGGAACCGAAGATGGACTGCAGAATACCCGTCTCCAGACGCAAAATCCTTTGAATCTGTTTCTGAGAAGCATTATACTCAAAACGCATAAGTTTTGCTATCGTTAATTTCGCTTCAGCCGGAATCTGAGATGGATTGGCGGAACCATACTCTGCTTTGCATTTCATGCTTATGGCTCCGTACAATTCATTATCCGTATATGAAATGCTTTCACCGATTTCTTTAGCAATTTCTTTATTGCTTTCTATGTTCCTGCCCAGTAAATAGAAATAATGGGCTGCATCCCTGAACAATTTTTCTCCATCTTCTATCATACAGAAAGAAAAAGGAGAGAAACATTGATCCAGAATTTTCAGTCCCAGGAATCCATCGGATATATGGGAGTGGGATATCAAACGTCTGTCCCTGATGGTTGAGCATACTGATGATTCGGCATACCTCTTTTTGGCGTCAGGATTGAAATAACAATTGTTGGCTCCCCAGGGGTATGAAAATGGTGTATATTTATCATAAACCAGAAAACCATTCCTGTTATCGTATATCAAGACATTTCTGACATCAGCGAGGGTGGTCAGACACCGGATTCCCGCTTTGAATAATCTCCAATCCATCATTCTTCCCGCATCTTCAGCCATACGCCTCAAACACTTCGTGATGAAACCGAACATCTCTCTTAATCCGGATTCTTCGCCTGCAGCCAAAATATGCAAGTGATTTGTCATAATCTCAAATGTAATGATCCTGACACCGGGAAAACATTTCGATGCGATGGCGATGATTCCCATCCCGATTCGAAATTCAGACTCATTTCTGAATATTATTTCAAAATTTTCCGGAGTCCACAAATGGTAGCACACACCTATCTTACTGAATGTAAGCTGACATTCCGCTTCTTTTATGGAAAAATCGCTCATATACCCCCCTTTTCAAAAGAGGCCGGTTCCAAAATGCAGAAGCATTGACCCGACACTCCCATATACCAAACGTGTTGTGAAATAATATGACACATAACGCCATTATCATTTCAGGTTAAACTGACAAGAAACTTTATAGATGCACAATAGCGGAAGAGGGCGTCAGATACCCGACCGAAGCGGCCTGCAGAGCTTGCTGATACATATATCACAACTTCTGCGCATCGAATGTGCCGCAAGATACATAAATTTACCGAAAGAACTGTTCTTCGGGGGAGTTTCCCGCCAAAATCCCCCCGTTTTGAATCTTTGAGGCCGTTTCGGGGGAAATATTTGAGAAAACTCCCCCGTTTCGAGTCTTTGAGACCGTTTCGGGGGAAAATTTCGAGAAAATCCCCCCGTTTTGGACCTTGACCTGAATTATTCATATGTAAAATCGCCGGATTTTACGTAAGTTTGTAGGGAATCCGGAAATCATATAACAAACTGTATATATATGTCAAGATTAGTAACACTTATGAGTTGTCAGTGGGCGGATATGGACCTCGACACACTCTGCGGGAAAGCCGCCGATATGGGCTACGACGGAATAGAACTGGCTATCTGGGGTAATCATCTGGACCCCATAAGGGCAGCGGAAGACGATGATTACGTAAAATCCATAAAAGCCATCTTCGACAGGCACGGTCTCACGGTGAAGGCACTCTGCGCCCACGTCCCCAGCCAATGCGTCGGAGACTGGAACGATCCGAGACTTGACAATTTCGCCCCTTCGGAACTGGCCGGCCAGCCCGATGAAATCAG
>DCIQ01000160.1:18516-25771 GCA_002317435.1 Bacteroidales bacterium UBA1722
CCCATCCTGGACGTATTCAGAGAGAACGGCATCAAATATGCCCTGGAAGTCCACCCCGCCGAAATCGCTTTCGACTACTACTCCACCAAGAGGCTTCTGGAAAAATTCAGCGACCGTCCCGAATTCGGTCTGAATTTCGACCCCAGCCATCTGCAGTGGCAGGGAGTATGCCCCCACATCTTCCTCGAAGATTTCATCACCAGAGTCTATCACGTACACATGAAAGACTGCGCCGTGACCTTGAACGGCCGCAACGGCCTGCTGGGCTCGCACATCGATTTCGGAGACCTGCGCCGCGGATGGAATTTCCGTTCACTGGGACATGGCGACGTGAACTTCGAAGAGATTATCCGCGTACTGAACGCATACGATTATCAGGGTCCTCTCTCCGTAGAATGGGAAGATTCCGGCATGGACCGCGAATACGGAGCCAGGGAAGCCTGTGAATTCGTGAGAAAGATAGATTTCGCCCCCTCAGCCATCAAATTCGACGAAGCCATCAAAAACTGACGAAGCCAGAAAAAAACAGACAAAACAGGAAAAACTGAAAAAATGAAAAAATTAAGATACGGACAGATAGGCGGCACATTGAACGCCTTCATCGGAGCGGTCCACAGAAAAGCCATCGCCATCGACGAGATGTGCACCCTCGCAGCGGGATGCTTCAGCTCCACCCATCCGGAAGCCAACGACGAATGTGGCGCCCACTATGGAATAAGTCCCGACAGAATCTATCCCGACTACCGCACCATGGCCGAATCCGAGGCCGCGAGGACGGAAGACCGTCTCGACTTCGTGGTAATCTGCACCCCGAACTGCACTCATTACGAGATAGCCAAAGCCTTTATGGAAAAAGGTTTCCACGTAGCGTGCGAGAAGCCCCTCTGCTTCACTTCGGAACAGGCCGCCCGGCTGCGTGACCTCGCGCAGAAGAAAAATCTCCTGACCTGCGTCACCTACACCTACACCGGTTACAACATGGTCAAACTCGCGCGTCAGATCATCTCCGAAGGCCGGATCGGACGGATTCTGGATGTAAAGGGCGAATATCTCCAGGACTGGCTGCTGGACAAGGCCGGGGACCATACGGAGAAGGAAAGCACCCTCTCGGTATGGAGAATGAATCCCGAATTCAGCGGCATCAGCAACTGTGTGGGGGACATCGGAACCCATATCGAAGAGACGGTCTCATACATCACCGGCCTCCACGTCAGGAGGCTCTCCGCAGTCCTCGACACATTCTCCCAGGAACTGGACCTGAATGCGAATATCCTGGTGGAATTCGACAGCGGAGCCCACGGATGCTTCTCCTGCTCACAGATAGCGGCAGGACATTACAATGGACTTGTAATCAGGATTTTCGGCACATCAGGAGCCATAGAGTGGGAGCAGGAGCACCCCGATTTCCTGAAAGTCACCCTGAAGGGAGAGCCGACACAGATTCTGACCCGTGCGGCCCATACCTGGGGACACGCGGCCGACCTGAACCGCATCCCTTCGGGACATCCTGAAGGGCTTACCATGGCTTTCGCCAATATATACCGCGAATTCGCAGGAGCCGTCATCTCCGGCAGACCGGGAGATTACCCCACCGTAGAAGACGGCCTCAGAGGGGTGAAATTCATAGAAGCTTGCGTAAAGAGCAGTAAAAACGGAGGAACCTGGGTGGAGATTTGACGCCCGAAACAGCTGAAGAGGCCGACCAAAAAGCCTCTGAAAACAAGATGGGGCTGACTAAAAAGTCCCGTTATAGAAAATTCACCCTGTCCACAATGCATTGTGAGCAGGGTGAATTTCGTTTTCAGAGACTTTCTGGTCAGCCTCTTTCTCTAAAAGGGGGCTTTTCAAGCCCTCTTCAAGGATAAAAAGACAACCGATTCAGAAGCGCAGGGATGAATGTGACTATGCTTTCCCGTCCCTTCCCGGCAGTTCCATGAGGAAACAGGCCCCTCCCATCCGGGACGTATCATACCATATGGTTCCGCGGCTCTGCTCCACTATATTCCTGGTAATGGCCAGCCCCAGACCGGTACCGCTGGACTTGGTGGTGAAGTTCGGCTTGAAGAGTTTGTCCCTGTTCTGCGGGAGCACTCCCGGACCGTCATCCTCCACCGAAACCCTGTAATACCCGCCACGTTCGGACACTTCTATGAGGATATGTCCCTCTCCCCTGGTCTCAAGTGCCTGGACCGCATTGGATATGAGATTCACGAATGCTCTGGTGATCTGGCTCTTCTTCAGCCTTACGGGGGCGTTCTCCAGCGAACAGACGAAATCCATCGAGATATCGTCCCTGTTGTCGAACAGAAGGAACTGTTCGTGAAGAACGGATATCAGGTCGAAGTCAGTATCATCCTCGTTGAAGAACCGGGCGAAACTCGAGAACTCCGAAGCCGTATTCGAAAGGATGTCTATCTGTTCTATAAGGGATTCCGAAAGGTCCTCCAGACGGTCTTCCCATCCGGATATCCCCTTCTTCTTCATCCTGACAAGATGCTGGATGCTCAGTTTCATGGGGGTCAGGGGATTCTTTATCTCGTGGGCTATCTGGCGGGCCATCTCCCTCCAGGCCTGCTCCCTCTCCGACTGGGCCAGTTTCCTGGTGCTCTGCTCCAGATCATCCACCATCTTGTTATAGGAACGGACGAGGACTCCCAGTTCGTCATTTCCTTTGTAATCGATATGCTGCGGCTGTCGGGAGATATCCATCTCGGACATCCTCCTGCTTATCTGGGTGATGGGCCGCGACACGGAATTGGCCATCGTGACACCTCCGAAGAGTGTCGCTATCAGCAGCAGGAGATATATGTTTATGATGGCCGCTATAATGGAAGACGAGTCCCGGCTGCGCAGGCCGGAGCTGTCGGTAAAATACGGGATATTGATGATAGCCACCATATTGCCGTTGATATTGAACACAGGGGCATACAGTGAATAATACTCCATGGAAGCTATGCGCTCCCTCTGGATAACCGTAAGTTTATGGTCCACCATCAGTGAGGAATAGGCCTTCGGATTCATTCTGGAACTGACCAGATACTTATTGAACACCTCAGGCTTCGTGGAACGGATCAGCCGGCCGTGCGGATCATACAGATTAATGTCCACCTTCGTGTCGGAGGAGACTCCGTCCATCGCCCTGAACATTCTCATATCGTTGATCTCGCTGTAGTTTCTGGCATAGGTCAGGAAGGAGGAGAGGGACGTCTGTACCGTCTGGAGTTTTTCCTTCATCTGCTCGCGGGCCGTATTGTCCGTAAGATGGAATATGAATTCTATGCTGCCCGCTCCGATGGCGGCCAATGCGAAAAGCAGCGAAGAGGTGAGCAGGACGGTTATTTTCCTTCTGAACGAACGTTTTCCGAAAACTGCCATGACCCCCCGGTTCCTGCTCCTGATTATCCAGACGATACCGAACAGAATGATTCCGAAGAAGATGAACAGGTAGGAGAAATACATCAGATACTGGTACATCCCTATCATCGGACGGCTGAGGACCACGATTCCGTCACCTGCATTGTAATTGATGAAGTGGAAGTATCCGTCCTTCCTGCTGAATTCATAAGTCCCCTCACCGGAACGGGATGTATCCCACACTGCACGATAGTCGAACGACCCGTAGGAAGATACCAGCTTTCCGTCCAGATATCTGGCATAGGAATACTGCTGGGGGACCATCCTCCTGTTCCTGACATCCAGAAGGAGTGCGGGATATCCTATGACCGCATCCGAGGTGGACTTGGAATCCATCTCTATGTAAAGTTCATAGGGAACCCCATCCCGTACGATGGTGAATACCCCTATATAACTTATCTGGTTCCTGAAGGTATTGAGGTACCAGAAGGGGGAGTCGGGATGAAGGCGGACACCGTATTTCGAGATAATGTCGTTGAAGAAGAAGTCGTGACAGTCCACGGGGACAGGGTAATTCTCGGTCTGGAGGGACTGATGGGGCCGACATATCGTAATCCTGACGTCATACTTCTGTGCCACGGCCCACAGGTACTGGTCCGTAAGCCTGTTCAGGATTATGTTGTTCCCCCCTTCTATGTTCATGAAGAGACGTATCAGAGGATCCGCATAAATCTGATTCTCTATTCTGCGCAGATGCACTTCGAGGGAGATATCCCTCTCGGCGGCAAGCCTGTCAGTCCACACCTTGTTCTCATTGAACTCTTTCGCGAATCCCAGTGAACTGACCATATAGAAAGTGTATGCCGTAATGACCCCCAGAAAAACGAGTATGCCCTTCCAGGACATTATCCTCACATTCTTCAGAGACGGGAACACCTGCCCGGCGAGATACAGGCACAACAGCAGTCCGGCATAGAGCATGGCATAGGAGGCATACACCACGAACGACCATACCGTCAGCTGGTCTATCTTGAAAAGTTCCAGCACTATGCTGGAATTCGCGATCACCGAGAACAGAGTGATATGTATATAGGCGGCATAGCACAGAATGAACAGGCACACCGTCAGCCTCATACACCATTTGCGCAGCCGGGAGGCGCTCAGGACGGCCCTGACAAGTCCTTTCCGGTACATGAATACGGCTGCGACTGTCAGGAACACGAGGAGATGGTTCATCAGCAGATGGGCGAGGGAGCCGAAGAGCCTGCTGTCGGCATAGAGTGTCGGAGAGAACAGAATGCTCCCCACATCCATCATATTCACCATCCAGGAGGCCGTCCCCAGAGAAAGCGACAGGACTATCAGCGTAACGGTCAAGGATCTGATATCCCTTCTGTAGGAATGGAGGAAAAACATCGATGACAGAAGCAGCATCAGGGATATCCATTTCAGGAAAATCCCTACAGGAGACTCGGAAAAAGGTGTCTTGTCCACTATGGAGAACAGAGGGGTCCCGTCCCTTCCGTATATCACGTTTCCGTCGTCCGCATAGACCGGGACGGTGTCGTATTTTGGATTCAGCCTCAGCTTCACGTTTCCGGAATTCTGCAGGGCGGAATTCTGCGTGACGTATTCGGTCTTGACCAGAATGCCGGAGACTATCTTGACATCATTCTCCTTGAAGGTCTTCACGACATACCACGCGGAACCCAGATTCACATATTGCTCCCCGTCGGACAGATAAGCCAGGGGATTGTTGTACAGGTTCATGTTGTTCATGTCGTGAAGCCTGTACCAAAGAGGCGTCAGATCGACCTCGTCATTGTTCAGAGGGAACAGGTTCACCCAGCTCTGTATGGTGTCGGCATTGTATTTATAGAGAACCATGTCCTCGGGAAAGTCTTCGAAATCCAGCCATTCCCGGGGAGAAATCTTCAGCGCCCTGTCCACGTACTTCTGCAGTTTCGCCTCCCTGTTGAGGAGCGCCTTCTGGACCCTCGCGGTCTCCCTGCTTATGGGGTAGGAAGAGTAGTTTCCGAGGGAGAGAACGAAACAGACTGCGGACAGGACGAAGAGCGATATGGTCCATTTCCCGTACCGGCCCCGAAGTCTGACCATCAGGTCCGCCAACCGGGCGAAAAATCGTTCAGAAAGATTATTCATTATGGTAAGGTTCCCCCTTTATGATACTGAGTGCCCTGTATAACTGTTCGGTGAAGAAGAGACGCACCAGCTGATGGGACAGCGTCATGCGCGAGAGGGAGAGTTTCCCGGAAGCCCTTTCATAGACTCTGGGGGAAAATCCCCAGGCTCCCCCGATGACGAAAGTCAGGCTCTTCCCGGAAGAGACCATCCTCGACGAAAGCCTCTGTGCCCACTCTACGGAAGAGTATTCGCTCCCCCGCTCGTCGAGAAGCACCACTTCATCCTTTTCATTCAGTCTCCGGAGGATTTCCTCCGCTTCCTTCTCCTTCACCTGCTCGGGCGAAAGTGCCCTGGTACCCTTGACGTCAGGTATCTCCACCCTCGAATAGGATATGTGGCGGAGAATCCTCTTCTCGTACATCTCCATTCCTTCCCTCACGAAAGGGAATGCAGTCCTGCCTACCGTCAGAAGGGTTATTTTCATCACTGCTCCGCGTTACGGCCACCGCCCTCCCGATCCTGTGGGCGTTCGTGAAGAACGGCCTTGCGCAGTTCGAAGTTCTGCCCCAGATATTTCCGGCGGACATCCGGATTGTTGGCCAGCTGTTCCGCCGTCCCCTCTTCGAGAATGTTCCCTTCGTAGAGCAGATACGCACGGTCCGTGATGGCCAGGGTCTCGTGAACGTTATGGTCGGTAATTATGATGCCGATGTTCCGGCATTTGAGTTTGGCTATGATATGCTGGATATCTTCCACGGCTATGGGGTCCACACCTGCGAACGGTTCATCCAGAAGGATGAATTTCGGGTCGATGGCCAGTGCCCTGGCGATCTCGCAGCGGCGCCTTTCCCCACCGGAAAGCTGTATTCCGAGGCTCTTGCGGACCTTATGGAGTCCGAATTCATCTATCAGGGATTCCAGTTTCGCCAGGCGGGCCTCCTTCTCCATCCCGGACACCTCCATGACGGAGAGGATATTGTCTTCGACGCTCATCTTGCGGAAGACCGAGGCTTCCTGCGCCAGATACCCCAGGCCCTTCTGGGCACGCTTATACATAGGCAGGTCGGTTATCTCCTCGTCCCCGAGGAAAATTCTTCCCTGATTCGGTTTGATAAGACCGGTTATCATATAGAAACTGGTGGTCTTTCCAGCCCCGTTGGGACCCAGAAGCCCCACGATCTCCCCCTGTTCCACTTCGATGGAGACCCCTTTCACCACGGTCCTCATCCCGTATTTCTTTATCAGACCGGTACAGTAAAGTTTCATGCTATGTCGCTATATATTAATGTCTATTTTACATCCAGCTCCAGTGACTTGTGCAGCTCCCGGAACTCTTCGCTCCTGCCCATCAGGTAGGACACCTTCTCGGTATCCGTATAGGGCAGACGCTCTTTCTGTTCATCGAGCAGTTCCGGATATATCCCGCAGTCCAGGGTCAGGGCGAAATTGTTCAGCCGCCTGCGCAGAGTATCCTGCATCCTCAGTCCGGCTCCCGCATTCATCGACTCCACCTGCCGTTCATTGCTCAGGTAGAAGGTGACGTGATTCTTCTCCGGGTCCACCAGAGGATGGTATTTCTCCATCGCCGCAGCCATGCCGTGCTTCCCCCCTTCCCTCCGTTCACGGGCCAGCTGAAGCCATACTTTCATGAAATCCTCTTCCGTATATGGCGTGCGCGGCGATTCCTCCTCCGGCACCTTGTCAGCCTCCTTCGACACGTTCCGCATCATATCCTTCAGCGACAGTCCCGGTCCGG
>DCIQ01000210.1:0-4860 GCA_002317435.1 Bacteroidales bacterium UBA1722
CATTGGTGGCTGACGTATTAAATGTAATCTCCATACCGAACATCTTCACGATCTTATCAATGTCGATTTCAGGGAAGATAATCTGTTCTTTGATACCGAGAGTATAGTTTCCCCTGCCGTCGAATTTCTCATTGATACCGTTGAAATCACGGATACGGGGGAGAGATACGGCTATGAGTCTTTCGAGGAATTCGTACATCTTCATGGAACGGAGAGTAACCTTCACTCCGATGGGCATGCCCTTACGCAGCTTGAAGTTCGAAACGTCCTTCTTCGAATATGTGACGACGGCTTTCTGACCGGTGATGGTAGTGAGCTCCTGCTGAGCTACCTCTACGAGCTTCTTGTCACCGGTAGCGGCACCTACACCCTGGTTTATGGTGATCTTCACGAGCTTCGGAACCTGCATTACCGACTGGTAATTGAATTCCTTCTGCATCTTGGCGATGATCTCTTCCTTATATTTCTTCTGAAGATTGGGAACGTAACCTGCCAGGCTTACGTTTTCTTCTTTCTTAGCAGCTGCTGCTTTTTCTTTCTTTGCCATTACTTGATCTCCTCTCCTGATTTTTTGGCATAACGGACTAATTTGCCGTTTTCACCCATACGGCGACCGATCTTGGTCGGTTTACCTGTGGTAGGGTCAACTACCATAAGGTTGGAAACGTGAATGGCGGCTTCCTGTTTGATAATGCCCCCCTGGGGATTCTTTGAATTGGGCTTGGTATGCTTGCTGACCATATTCACGCCCTCTACGATAGCACGGTCTTCCTTAGGCTTTACAGAGAGAACCCTTCCGGTCTTGCCTTTGGATTCGCCTGCATTCACATAGACCATGTCACCTTTCTTAATATGTAATTTCTTATTCATATCAGTTCTGCTTTATCGGATTATAAAACCTCAGGTGCCAAAGAGACGATCTTCATGTAGTTGTCGCGGAGTTCGCGGGCAACGGGGCCGAAAATACGTGTTCCACGCACTTCACCCTGATTCGTCAATAAAACACAAGCGTTGTCATCGAAACGGATATATGAACCGTCGGCACGACGGATCTCCTTCTTGGTACGTACCACTACGGCTCTTGAAACAGTACCTTTCTTGGCGTCTCCGCCGGGAAGCGCTGTCTTGACTGCGACCACGATCTGGTCACCTACCTTGGCATAACGATGGCGGGTACCACCGAGCACACGGATGCAGAGAACCTCCTTCGCACCGCTGTTGTCAGCCACTAATAAACGTGATTCTTGCTGTATCATAGCTTACTTAACTTTTTCTACGATTTCTACTAAGCGCCAGCATTTGGTCTTGCTCAAGGGGCGGGTTTCCATAATGCGGACAGTATCTCCTTCGTCACACTGGTTATTGGCATCCTCTGCGACGAACTTGGTGGTCTTGTTTACGAATTTACCGTACATGGGATGCATCTCTTTTCTCTTTACAGCCACTACGATGGTCTTGTCCATCTTATTGCTGACTACCACCCCGATTCTTTCTTTACGTAAAGTTCTTTCCATAACCCTATTCAGTTTTGGCGTTTTCAATTTCAGCCAGGATAGTCTTCATGCGGGCGATATCCTTTCTGGTCTTTCTAATCTTGGATGTGTCTTCCATCGGAGAGATTACGTGATTCATTTTCATCTGAACGAGGTTGGCCTCTTCAGAAACGATGCGTTCGCGGAGATCGCTCTCTGCCATTTCGCGGATTTCTTTTGCTTTCATTTCTTTCTCTCCATTAATTATTCGACGTAATCCCTGCGCACTACGAATTTCGTAGCCACGGGAAGTTTCTGGGCACCTAATCTCAGGGCCTCTTTCGCTATCTCCAGCGACACTCCCTCCGCTTCGATGAGCATACGGCCGGGAGTTACGGGAGCCACGTAGCCTTCTACGTTACCCTTACCTTTACCCATACGGACTTCAGCAGGTTTCTTGGTAAAAGGTTTGTCAGGGAAGATGCGGATCCAGATTTTTCCTTCACGCTTCATATAGCGGACCACTGCCTGACGGGCAGCCTCAATCTGAGCACCTGTGAGCCAGCAAGACTCGAGAGTCTTGATACCGAAAGATCCGAATGAAAGTTCAGTTCCTCTGTGAGCATTGCCTTTCATCTTGCCTTTCTGCGGCCTTCTGTACTTTGTTCTCTTTGGTTGTAACATCTTTTTATAAGTTAAATATAATTACAAATTCAGTTAACTTCCTCATACTCAAACGAATGGACATATTCCACCCCTTCAAGATGGGATGCAAAGGTAATACGAATATCTGAAATACCAAATATTTCTAACTGAAAACTGCACTTTTTGACCGGAATATTCGAAAGTCAAATGTGCAGTTTTCAATAACTTATAGAAGTGGTGACTTCTCCGGCCGCATCATTTTCGACAGGGCCTGAACGATGTCGTCAGAAACCGGCATCGAGACGCTTTACGATACCGTTGTCCTCAAGATATCTCCTCAGTTCATCCTTCGCCACGGAGATGACCACTCCGGTACGATAGCGGTTCCGGGGGAGTTTATAGACTACCGTGGAGGTCACCGCCACGCTGTTCACGAACCTGGCGTAGTCCGATTCGAAGAAGGAGGCGAAAAATGCACCGCAGGCTTCTTCGGCATCGGCACCGGCCAGAGGGGACTTGGCGGAGGACCCATTGCCGGAAGGCAAACCTTTAAAAAGGACGGCGTGGACCGCATTCATCTTGGATATCTCCACGGAGAGCCGAGAACTCTTCGAAGTGGTCCAAACCCGCAGCACATAGGTGCCGTCGTTTCCGACACCCGCGTTCTCAACTTCATATGCCTTGAACCCGTCATTCTTTCTGGACGGCTTCCCCTGGAGGGAGAGGGAGCAGATGCAGAATACCACGACGACTGCGGCTAAGAGACTGATTTTCAAATTCCCGATATTCGCCTTCGACGAAATGAAAAATTTCATGCCCGATTTCATACTATAATCTTTGTTTCTGTTGTTTTCCCATTCTCCGCGGCGGTCCTGCGGTCACTGACCGTCAGAAGCGGAAATCACCTTCCCGTTGATGGTTCTGGATGTTCCCTGCCTGAGAATCATTCCCGGATATATGCCGGAACCGGAAACCTGCCGGAACTCGGTCTTCATGAGATCCGCATTTTCGGCCCCTTCGTCCGCCGACATATACCTGTTGTCCCACACGTTCACCGCCTGCACCACGCCCCTGCGGATATATCTGGCAGTACCGCCGGCATCAAGTTTCATCTCGAGCACCTCGAATCTGTCCCCGGCTTCGACCCCCTCTTTTTTCCCTACGGGAGCAAATATCTTACTGCCCCCAACTTCGCTGACAGGCACCTTCACCCGGAACACTTCATTATCCTTCTGGAGTTTGGCCACAGATAGATTCATAGTCCTGTTGACCACTTTTCTGATGACGTCATTCGGAGAATACAGCCCTCTGGCCACAGTCTCCCCGCTGGCCACCTCACTTGATGCGATGTATTTCAGTTTGAAAAGACCGTCCAGTTCATTCCATCTCTGCGCCCTGGCGGCGTCAGGAGCCCCTCTGTCACTCCAGCAGGAGGCATAGAATTCCTCAGCGACCCTGCTGTTCCACTCCAACTGATACAGATGGGCACATATCTTCACCCTGAATCCCGCTATCATGTCCGAGACCAGGGCCGCCACAGTGGTTACGACAGCCGCCGTATTGGCGACATCCCTGACATCCGTGTTACCGGCGACAGCTCCCACGATCCGGAGCAATGATGCGGCGACACCCAATACGGCCTTTGCCTTCTGGGCCTTTTCTTCCTTATCTATATATATTATGTCGTATACCACCACGAAAGTGTTGCCGATCATCTCCTGAGAGGCATCCTCCAGCATCGCCGACCCTCTCTTGAGCATCGAGGAGACCTCCTGCTCCCTGACCCCCGCCTCGTAGAATCCCCTGCGGGCCAGAAGATCCATGGAGAAAGTTCCGTCGACCCTGTCTCTGTCGAACCATTTGGCCACGAGTCTGCGGGCCACATTGTTCCTTTCGAGGAAATCGGATATCCTGCGGACATTCTCATATTTCACGGCATCTGTCTCCAAGGCGACTACGCTGAGCGAGTGATCGCAGAACTTGTCGGAAAGGGGACTGCGGAAATATACTTCCCGTATGTCATCCACATATTTCTGACCGGAATGCTGGATAAGGATGCTGTAAACCGAACTTTTACGGTATTCCGGAACGGAATATGCCTGACCGGCGGCAGCAAGTGCCCCGAACAGGAGAAGAAGTGCTCCGACCGATATTTTCAAGACATTTCTCATATCAGTTCCTCCTCCATCAAAAATCCCAGAAGCAGTCGGGAACGATTTCCGAGACCGACGGCACATCCATATCCGAAACTCCATATACGTTTCCGAAGGAATCGAGCCACTCCACCTTCCCGTCGGGAAGCATGCCGCGGGTGACACTGTATTTGAAATCATCCTTCTTCAACCAATACATTCCTGCGGAGAAGTCTTCTATCGAAACATATCTGGGGCTGATTCTCAATGTCCCGTCCTCCCCCACTATTCCGTATTTGCCTGATTTCCCCACTATACAACATCCGTTCGAGAAAGGGCGGACTTCATCATACAGGCAGGGAACCATGACTCCGGTGAACGGATTGACACACCCCACCCTACCGTTCTGCACCGCCGTACAGAACCCTTCGGAAAGGTAGCAACGCAGTTCGTCAAACACCGGTTCCACGCTTACGGATCCGTCCCCCCTCAGAAATCCGCACTTCCCATCCCGGCGGAAAGGGATGACACTGTCCCCAAGATTCACCGGAGACCCGTCGGCACTCTTCAGGAAAAGAGGCGAACAGTCATAACCGGTAAGCAGTTTGTGC
>DCIQ01000210.1:4930-5830 GCA_002317435.1 Bacteroidales bacterium UBA1722
ACACCGGACCGGACGGATACGTCGTAATGGCAGGACGCCAGCGTAATGTTGACCTCCCCGTCGGACAGACTGCGCAGATGGGACACATTCGATTTCTTCTCCTTCAATATATAACAGTCGCCGTACAGCGCCTCCACGGACTGGTATCTGCACGGGACCGCCAACTTGCCGGTAAGGCGTTCCATCAGTCCGGCCCCCGCGCCGTTCCTCACGCTCACATAGTCGGAATTCGAGGCGCATATCCCGAATTCCATGCACCCGGGCAAGAGAATCTCCGGTCGGGATGCCGTCTCACCGAGTTCCGCCAGATCTCCATTCGTGTCGATGAAATAGAGCCTGTCCCCCTCCGGAGAGCACACATAGGAACCTGCCCGGACAGGAACGGTCCCCTTTCCGTCCCGAATGACGGATACGCCGTTTTCGCCTTCGGCAATATCCAAGGCGAAACGTCCGCAGAAAACGACCTCACCCCTGAATCCGCCGTACCGCTTCCCCTGATGATACAGCACCCATCCGTCTGCAGTAAGCAGGGAAAAATCACCCGAGACCGGATCGGTATGGTATTTCTGCAGCTTGGTGTCAGAAGTGAAAGCACCTGACGATTTGTCGAACAGGACAGAATTTCCTCCCCTGTTAACCAATACATAACGTTCATCCAAATCTATCACCGGAGCGGATACAATTCCCGGAAAGGCCTCCCCGACGTTATCCAGAGAGTACAATCTCTTGTCCGTAATCATCACACCTCCTCTGAGCAGCATCATATTCCTGTAGGGAGTCTCCGAATCCAACGGAGACAGGAAGGTATCGGATTCCGAATCATATACGTTATATATCCACTCGTCACTATAGAGATATCCCATCTGTATATACCTGTGTTCTCCACTGGGGACATATGCC
>DCIQ01000151.1:0-2422 GCA_002317435.1 Bacteroidales bacterium UBA1722
CCATGAAATATAATTATGGTAACCATTATACCAAGTCTCATCGTCTCCAGTCGAATTTCTTCCTCGAAATCAATCCCATCAAGGAACTGAAATTCAAGTCAAGCGCCGGCTGGCAGTATTTCCAGAGTGATTACAGGAAATATGTACCTGCCTATCAACTGAGTGCGAACAGCAGCAACCCTAATGATGATGTGACACAGACACAGCGCTACAGCACCAAGTGGAGTTGGGAGAACACTTTGAGTTATATCAAGAGTTTCGGTGACCATAACCTCGACATCCTTCTGGGACAGTCAATCGAGAAATGGGGATATGGGAACAGCGTGAGCGCCAAGAACTCCAATTCTCTCTTCCCCGGCTCATTTGACCACGCATATATAAGCAATACCCAGGGTCTTGATGCCGCCAATACGGTGATCAGCGGTACTCCGAATACTCCGGGTTCGCTCTCTTCCTTCTTCGGACGTATCAATTATAACTATAAGGAGAGGTACCTGCTGTCCGCAGTCCTCCGTGCCGACGGTTCCTCGAACTTCAAGAGAGGTCATCGCTGGGGCTATTTCCCTTCGGTATCTGCAGGTTGGGTTATTACCAATGAAGACTGGATGAAAGGCTCGCAGAACTGGCTCAGTTTCCTGAAACTCCGTGGAAGCTGGGGACAGAACGGTAACTGTAATATCGCCAACTTCCAGTATGTGGCGACCATCGCTTTCGATGCTCCATACTATTTCAACGACTTGAACAATCCTTCGACGGGTGCATATCCCGATATCCTGCCTAACGAAAACGTTACCTGGGAGACTTCCGAACAATTGGACTTCGGTCTGGATGCCCGTTTCTTCGACAGCCGCCTGAGTCTTTCGTTCGACTGGTATAACAAGGTCACCAAGGACTGGCTCGTAGTGGCTCCTACACTTCTTTCATACGGTACGGGGGCTCCGTACATAAATGGCGGTGACATTAAGAATACCGGTGTCGAGGCAGTGCTGGGATGGAACGATTATGTAAGCAAGGATTTCTCATACGGAGTGAACCTGACTTTCTCGAAGAACAGGAATGAGGTTACCCGTCTGGCGAATTCTGAAGGCATAATCCATGGTGAAATGAATGTACTGGCGCAGAATACCGATGAACTCTACCGTGTGGAAGTGGGTTATCCCATCGGTTATTTCTGGGGTTATCAGGTGGACGGCATAATCCAGAACCAGCAGGATCTTCAGAATTATCTGGATGCGAATTGCGGAGGTGATGCGAAGAATTCACTTCAGGGTACATCCCTTCAGCCCGGTGACTGTAAGTTCGTCGACACGAATCATGACGGGAAGATTACCAAGGATGACAAGACCATGATAGGCGATCCTCATCCCGACTATAATGTCGGTCTGTCATTCAATATCGCATACAAGGGTTTCGATCTCTCCGTGAACGGGTACGGTGCTTTCGGACAGCAGATAGCCAAGAGTTACCGTCACTTCTCCAACAAACCGGATGAGAACTACTGTACGGACGTATTTACCAAGTACTGGACCGGAGAAGGGACATCGGACAGGTATCCCAGATTTTCCGATGGTAAGAATACCAATATGTCGGAAGTGTCATCCATCTGGCTGGAAAACGGGGACTACTTCAAAATCTCCAACATAACGTTCGGTTACGATTTCAAGAGACTCATCAAGGCCGGTTTCATCTCCAAACTGCGTCTGTATGTGCAGGCTCAGAATATGATTACCATCACCGGATATTCGGGAATGGATCCTGAAATCGGCTGGGGCAACGGTGCATCCTGGGCATCAGGTATCGATGTAGGAAACTATCCTTCATCCAGGGCCTGGATTTTCGGTTTGAATCTTACATTTTAAAGTATGACTGATATGAAAAAGTTTACATATATATCAATAGCGATTTGTCTGGCCGTCCTTGCAGGGTGCGATGATTTTCTCGATACCCAGAGCCTGACCAAGAAGGACACTTCCAACTTCCCCACATCAGAAGTCGATGCGGAACAGATGGTTACCGGGATATATACGGTTATGAACAATAATCTGGAAGATCCCGAATCAGATCCTTTCTATATTTTCGAGCTGGCCGGAGATGACCGTCTCGGCGGCGGCAGCCAGAGCAATATCGGCGCCCAGTCCTGCGACCGTCTGATGAATTGGGAGAAAGATGCCCTTCTGGAGTGCTGGGACAAGAGGTATCAGGGAATCTTCCGTGCCAACAGTGCTTTGGCCACCATCGACAATGTAACGGCATGGAGCGATCCTGACGTGAAGAACCAACTTGTCGGCGAGATATATTTCCTGCGTGCATTCTATTATTTCAATCTGTGTCAGGTATTCGGTACGGTTCCTCTGATACTTACCACTGAGGCGCAGAATCTCCCCAGAGCGACTACGGAAGAACTGTACGCCCAGATCGCATC
>DCIQ01000151.1:2520-6495 GCA_002317435.1 Bacteroidales bacterium UBA1722
ATGATGGCCCGCGTATGGCTGTTCTATACCGGATTCTACGGAAAGAATGAACTTCCCTTGGCCGAGGGCGGTTCGGTAACCAAGAGTGAAGTCGTGACCTGGCTGACCGACTGTATCGAAAACAGCGGACACTCTCTGGTGACTGACCAGCGTAATCTGTGGCCCTATACGAATCCCTATACTGCTGCCGATTATCCTTATGCTCATGACAACGGGCTGGTATGGGAGACTGATGAGAATCCCGAAAGCATGTTCGCCGTGAAGATGTCGAACAAGGGTTCCTTTACTACAAAAGAGCAGCGTCATAATCGTATAGTAGAATTCTTCAATGTCCGCAAAGGAAATGCTACGGCGTTCCCCTTTAATCCTACAGGTTATTCAAACGGTCCCGTTTGCTGGACTCTGTGGGATGATTGGGGAAAGGATCAGGATTATGCAAATGATTACAGACGTGTGGGCTCCATCTGCAAGAGGGCTGATGAGATTCCTGCCTATGCCGGAGATAAGGCCAAGGAGGTGGAGAATACGGATCTTCTGGCCAAGAAATATCTCGGATGCGGTGCTTACGAAAACGGTATCGGAAGTACCCTTTATGAATCCTATGCATTCTGTTACGGAGGGAACAATGATAAACAGCTGGGTCTGACACAGGCTCTGGTGTGGCTCCGTTTTGCGGACGTGCTTTTGATGCATTCTGAACTGACCGACGGCCAGACTCTTCAGGGATATGGAAAGAGTGGTTTGAATGCAGTTCGCGCAAGGGCCGGACTGGCTGACGTATCTTATTCGTTGGAAGCCCTGAAGAAAGAGCGTCGTTATGAATTGTGTTTCGAGGCGGTCCGCTGGAATGACCTCCGCCGCTGGGGGGAGACATCTGTAATTCAGACTAATCAGGCGGGGAATCCGATTCTGAATCAAGGTGTTGCAGGTACTTATGCCTGGACTGCCGGAAACGATTTCAATACCAGATATGCAGCCACCAAGGGCTTCTTTAAAGTGCCTGAGAGTCAGATAGTTCTCTCTGAAGGCGTGCTTACCCAGAATGAAGGTTGGGACAGTAACTGTGAATGGGCGAAGGGAGATCTTCCTTATTACAAGAAATAGGATATAGATTACTTGAATATGTGAAAGAGCCCGGGCATCAGATTCCGGGCTCTTTCTGTTCCATATCGTTGTGAACGGAGGTCAGCGTACTTCCACTTCATCGATGAAGAACCAGGCGGGGTGACCGACTCCGAAATGCCAGGAAGGGCATTCGTCGAGAGCTTCGAGATGAACTTTGATATATCTGGCTTTCCGGGGGGTATCGAGTTTCACGGTACCCTTGGCATATCTGACTTTCTCTTCTCTGAATTCACCGAAAGTGAAAGAGCCGAGTTCCTGCCATTTCTTCCCGTCATTCGAGCACCAGTACGTTCCCCCTTTCGGGAAGAGTATCCAGGAACCGGTATGATAAAGGAAGTCTGTCGATACAGAACTGAAACTGATTTTTTCTCCATAATCGAGAATGAAGTCCGCATTGGCGCCTTCCCAGCCTACCCAGCTGTCCATAAAGGTGGTTCCTCCATAGAGACCGTCGGTAAACCCGGTCTCTGCGCGGGAGATGAAACGCTCCGACGGCGGATTGATCCAGGTTACTGTGGCGGGATGGGGTTTTTCCGCCTTCGGCAAGAACCTTTCGCGGTAGAGTTCGCAGTACTCGATGGGATGGTTCAGCCTCTCATTCAGCATGGGTATATCATACTGTCTGCAGCGGGCCTCGAAAAGATCCAGCAGAGCTGATATCCTGATGGGATCGGTGTCAGTGCAGGTCCGGGCTATCTCCAGCTCCGAATACTGCTGCTGGAGGCGGCCCAGCTGTACGTGTGCCAGACGAGTGCTGTCATCGGTGACTGCGGCCTCAGCCTTATCGAAGAGCTCATCATAACGGGCGAGCATCTCGGGGCACAGGAACCCGTTTTTATGGGAGGCGGGGGAGTCGTATATCCACAGGTCGATACCGCTTTCACGCATTTTCTTCTCCCGTAAATCCAGATATTCTCCTATGTACGGGGCGGCATCGCCGTAATATTCCTTCAGGAATACAGTTTTCAGAGAGTCGGTATTCTGATAGGGATTCCACATCAGCTTCGCTGCCAGATAGGCTCTCATCTCACAGAAATCAGTACCGAGGGCACCACCTATCTGTTCGAAAACCATCTGCACGTGATTCTTATGGAAGAGTTGCAGGTTGGGCTGAAGAATGTCGAAGTTCGGGAAAGGGGATACGGTGTTGTCGAAGTTGATGCCGTAGTCCCAGAGGAAGATATTGTCGGAAACGGTGCTCCATCCCTCGAGGGCCCGGACGAAATCACGTCCCGATGCATTTCCCGTAAGGGGCTGCTCTCGCTTGCAGTCTATGTCGCAGAGCATGATGTTCACGTTCTTCAACGGTTTGACATATTTGGGAGGATGCATGCTGTAGAGGTATGCCAGGGTGGAGAATTCCTTGTCCGGATAACGTTCTGCCAGACGGTTCAGAAAATGAATCAGAGAACCTGCGGGCGAGCCTTCGACAGAGTCTGTGCGGGCACATTCGGGACATGTGCAGTAAGTGCCGTTCCCGTCGTTCTGGCTGACGGATATCATATTCATTCCAGGGTTCGCATTGAAGATGCTGTCCAGACGGGAGCAGGCCGCTTCGAAAACCTCCGGATTCGAAAGGCACCACTGACTGTGGTCCCCCGGATGCCGTGCCCCGCCGAAATATGAGTACCATTCGGGATGCTCCTTTCCATAGCGGGAGGAGGGGAGGATGCGGTCGAAGGTATGGACCCACATCCCTCCTGCGAACACGTCGCGAGGTTCTTCCAGACGGAACCAGTCGTGATATACCGGGTCCTTGGAGGCATAGCACTGTGTCTGACGGTATCTGAATGCAGGGGCATCCCTTAGCGTGAATGCCGGGATGGCTATGTCCTTCGCAGGGGTCAGCGTATATGTTTCGGCGGCGAGGTAGTGGACTCCAAGTTTCTGTTCGAGAAGTGTTGCCACAGCATATACTGCTCCTTTTCCGGGCCCTGATGTGATACTCAGCGTATCGGAAGTACATTTCATAAGGAAGCCGTCTTCTTCAAGGGTGCGGTCGGGAGTGCCGTTTATAATTATTGCAGGTCCCGTGGCGGTATCTTCCATAGGGAGTGTGGCACCGCTGATGCGACAGACAAAATCCTGCAGGAGAAGTGCTGCCTGTTCAGCGTGCGGGCCCCGGTGCACTATGGTGGCGGCGGGCTGTCCGTCCTTCACCATAGTGAAGGAGCCGATGTTCAGCAATAGAAACAATAAGAGAGTTTTCATAATGACCTATACGAAAATAGTGATGATTCATCAGTCCCAACATTCTATCTCTCCGGGCAGGTCGGGCACCTCCGACTTATGGAATTCGGGGGATTTGATTCCGGCTTTCTTTTTCCGGCGGTAGTCCTCCAGAAGTTTCATGGCGCACTTCCACAGTCCCGCCAGGGCGGCCAGATTACAGATGGTCATCAGGGCCATGGCGACATCGACCAGTCCCCATACCAGTTCCAGTGTAGCTGTCGCGCCGAAAAGTATCATCCCTGCGACGGCGATGCGGAACAGGAACAGGACGACGGGATTTCTGGTCAGATACCGTATATTGGCTTCCCCGTAGTAATAGTTTCCCAGGATGGTGGAGAATGCGAAGAAGAAGACTGCCAGGGCGATGAAATATCTTCCGGAGGGTCCTATCTGGGAGGTCAGTGCATCCTGGGTTATCTGGATGCCTCCCATCTCTTCTCCGGTGTAGTTTCCGCTGAGGAGGATGATGAAGGCTGTGCAGGAGCAGACGACGATGGTGTCGGTGAAGACGCCGAGGGCCTGGATGAGTCCCTGTTTGACGGGATGGGTGACGTGGGCGGTGGCGGCGGCGTTCGGGGTGGAACCTTCACCGGCTTCATTGCTGAACAGGCCGCGCTT
>DCIQ01000151.1:6516-9092 GCA_002317435.1 Bacteroidales bacterium UBA1722
ATCCCCATCATCATGGCGGCTCCCGCTCCTCCTCCCACTGCCTGTCCGAGCCCGAAGGCGTTTTCGAAGATAAGCCGGAACATGGCCGGGAGGGAGGTTATGTTCATGGCCATCACCACGATGGCAAGCAGCAGATAGCCGACCGCCATCGTGGGGACTATCGCGTTGCTGACACCGGCGATACGGTGGACTCCTCCGAAGATTATTATTGCCGCGAGAGCGGCAATAATTATCCCCACCATTTTCCTGTCCCACCCGAATGCGACGTTCATCGCCTCGCAGAGGGTGTTGCTCTGCATTCCGTTGTTCACCAGACCGAAGGCGAAGATGATAAGGATGGAGAACAGGACTGCCATCCACCTTTTTCCGAGTCCTTTGGTCATATAGAAGGCGGGACCTCCGATGAAGGAATCTTTTCCGCGGACCTTATATACCTGTGCGAGCGTGGATTCCACGAAAGCGGTGGCCGAGCCCAGAAGGGCGATGGTCCACATCCAGAATACTGCTCCGGGACCTCCTATGGTGATGGCGGTGGCCACTCCGGCGAGATTTCCGATTCCCACCCTGCTGGCCATCGAGATGGTGAAGGCCTGGAAGGAGCTGACATGTTTCTTTCGGTCCGTCTTTTTCCCCGGGGAAGGTTCCAGCAGCAGACGGAACATTTCGGGAATCATCCGGAACTGCACGAAGCGGGACCGGAAGGTGAACCAGAGGGCACATCCCAGCAGCAGAGCCACCATTATGTAACTCCAGAGGATGTCGTTTATGCTGTTGAGAAAATCCATAATTTAAGGCCGTCTCAAGGTTTTAAGGGGTGCCGTGGCAAGTCCTCCTTCGCTGGTTTCCTTATACAGCGAGGGGAGATCATGTCCTGTCTGTTTCATCACTTCGATCACCTGGTCGAAATATACGCGGTGACGTCCGTCGGAGAAGGTGGCGTATATGTTCGCGTCGAGGGCACGGGCTGCGGCGAATGCGTTTCTTTCGATACAGGGAATCTGCACCATTCCGCATACGGGATCGCAGGTCATTCCGAGGTGGTGTTCGAGACCCATCTCAGCGGCATATTCTATCTGTGAGGGGGAGCCTCCGAAAAGCTGGCAGGCGGCCGCCGAAGCCATGGCGCAGGCCACACCCACTTCTCCCTGACATCCCACGTCGGCACCGGAGATGGATGCCTTCTCTTTCACGATATTACCGAAAATGCCGGCGGTGGCCAGTGCGTGAAGGATTCTGGTTTCGGAAAAATCGTGGGCGGTGTAGAGGTGATACAGGACCGCGGGGATGACTCCGCAGGACCCGCAGGTGGGGGCTGTGACCACTATTCCGCCGGATGCGTTTTCCTCGCTGACGGCCAGAGCGTATGCGAAGGTGAGGCCTCGGCTCTGGAGGTTCTGCTTGTATCCGGTGGCCTTTATGTAGTATGTGCTCGCCTTTCTGGCCAGATGAAGGGGACCGGGCAGGGCGCCTTCGGTGTTCAGACCTTTTTCGACGGCATTTTTCATGGCTTCCCATATTTCGTGGAGGTAGTCCCACAGTTCGGGACCCTCACATAATTCCGCATATTCCCAATATGCCCGGCCCTGGTCCTTGCACCAGCGTTTGATCTCCTTTATGGTACTCATTTCATAGATGTCCGTCCCTTCGTCCGAGAGGGAACTGTCGGCCCCTTCGGAGATGGAACCGCCTCCTACGCTGTAAACGGTCCATTCATCCGTGACATGGCCTTCCCGATCCTTCGAGACGAATTTCATCCCGTTCGGATGGAAAGGGAGTATTATTTCCGAGTGCCAGAGAATCTCCACCGGTCTGTCTGCCGGCTGGGCGGCCTTCAGGGCTTCGGTGACGGCCACGTCGGTGAAGTGCCCCCTGCCTGTGGCGGCCAGACTGCCGTACAGGGTTACTTCGAATGATGAAGCTTCAGGATGTTTCGCGGCGAACATGGTCGCTGCCTTGTATGGCCCCATAGTATGGCTGCTGGAGGGACCCTTGCCGATTTTGTAGAGATATTTCAGGGATTTCATAATTATTCGGGGTTGACAGGTGAATTTCAAAAAAACAGTCTCAAAAATACTCGGGCGATCTGATGCGACTTATTTTTCGCTGTCACAGGACAAATGTAAGGATAATTTTAAAATACATGTTTCTGCCGATAGCCGTTATTTTCGTCATTCCCGCTTCTGCGCAGCAGAAAGTGTCCTCAGCGGGCGAATACGTCGTGCAGAACGGACAGCGAGAGGATGTTCACGCTGATGCCCAGATGGTATCCGATATAGGATATCAGGGCGGCGGCCAGTTCGCTGCGGACAGTTCCTGTGAGCGGGAGTGCGAGCATTTTGTCGTAGGGCATCCGGTTCAGGCTCCCGAGGAGCTCCATCTGGCTTCCGGAGAGGGGAGCGTATCCGCCGTTTTCGGCATGGATGCCGAATCCGAGGACTTCGGCGTAGCGGAGCAGGAACCACAGGTGGAAGTTCGGACAGCTGTCCGGGGCTTTTTCCAGTCTGGTCACGGCATCCTCCAGAAAAGCATACATGCTCCCGTCGTGTTCACTTCCGAGCAGGCTCTTATAGAGCAGT
>DCIQ01000003.1 GCA_002317435.1 Bacteroidales bacterium UBA1722
TGCAGCAGCGGAATATCAGCATGGCCACGGCGGCCAGCAGACAGGATTCCAGCAGGGACAGTACGTTGAATGCTGACAGCAATATGGAGACTATCAGAATCAGGGATGACACCCCTGTTTTCCAGTTGTGTTCCGTGGTGCTTTCCTCACTGGTGATGACTGCATCCAGAGTCTCGTTTTTCAAACCGAGCCTGTGGGAGAACGTCTTGATGTCGGAAGTGCTTCCCGAGACGAGTATGCGGTCTCCTCCCATTATGAATTCGTCAGCGGGGACAGGATATACCATCTCCTTGTCGAAACGTCTTATGGATACGACTTCTACGCCGGGATCATCGATTTTCACCGAATGATATGTTTCTTCCAGAGTCTGTCCGATGTTTATATTGTCGGACGGGACGGTCAGCTCGGTGGTAAAATCATTTTCACTCAGGGAATCCATCGGGGATTTCCTTTCGGGAATCAGTTTCTGCAGGGCTATCATGCTCAGGATGCCGACTGCCAGACAGAAAAGACCGCATCCCAGAGTGGTGAATATACCCATCTGCACCCCTGTGTCGTGTGCATACATTCCGGAGATGATAAGGTTCGGGGGGGTGCCGATAAGAGTACAGATGCCTCCCATTCCGGAGGCGTAACTCAGGGGGATGAGGAGTTTTGAGGGGGCGATGCCGAGTTTTTTGGACCAGATTCTCACTACGTTCACGAAGAGCGCCACTACGGTGGTGTTGCTCAGTACCGAACTCAGGAATGCTACGGGGAGCATGACGCGTGCGGTAGCGCCGGGAAGGGTTTTCGGTGCCCCCATAAGGTGTTTGACTATCCAGTTCAACACGCCGGTGTACGTGAGTCCCGCTATGACGCAGTACATCGCACCCACCACCAGTACGGAATTCGAAGAAAAGCCTCCGAACGATTCCTGCACATTCAGTATTCCGCCCGCATAGAGGGCGACGATGGTCCCCAGAAACGCGATGTCTGTTCTGAGTTTGGTGAAAATCAGGACCAGGAACATGGTGACTACCACTATGATGGTGTACCAGGCCTGCCATGAGATGCCGATAAATTCCATAAAACTTCTTTAAGATACTCCGCAAAGATAACATTATTTGGCCCCGAAAATATCCATCCCATTTTTTATCATAACAACTTTTCTGGATGAAACGGTGACCTCCGGCGGAACGTATCCGGTTCGGGTACGACACCCTGTCGGACGGATATTGGCCAAATAATGTTACTTTTGCAGGCAGTGAAAATATAGACCGGGTACAAGATATCAGAAAAGATGGGTAAGATAGTCCGCACCGACTGCTCCGAATGCCTGCTGGAAGGGTATTGCCGTAAGGCTGAAAGAACTGCATCGTCCTGCAGCGGGGTGATACGGGTATCTTTCGACAGCGCCTGCGGTCCATTCGGACGGGGACTTTCCGAATTTCTGAGGGAGAACGGGGCCGTAACCTGCGGGACCTGGACTGTAGTGGAAGCCGGTGCCGGGGAGGAGAGCGACGTCATTATCTCCTCGTTGGACTGTATGAATCTGGAGGAGAGCCTCCTGAACGTGACTTGTCTGATGGACCGCGGGAGAAGGACTGTATTGGTGACGGAACGTTACGGAGAACTCCTCGCGACGGACCATTCCATCGATTTCGATACTCTGGGCATGCTCCTCGGATTCCCGGTGGTAAATGAATCCAAGGGGGCGGATGCTGTACTTGAGGCGGTGGTATCTATCTGTGAGGATGCCCTGTGGCTGCCGAAGATCATTCAGGGACGCCACATGGACGAAGAGGAACATGCCCGTATGGGGTTTGTGACCGGTGCCCTTCAGGAGACTGTCCGTCACTCCAATGATGATTCGAAGCACACCGTCGCACAGAAGGTGGATGCCTTGCTGACCAACAAATGGCTGGGGCTGCCCCTGCTGATGCTCGTCCTGTTCTCGCTGTTCGAACTTACTTTCGCCGTAGGGGCATATCCGCAGCAGTGGATAGAATGGTGTGTCGACAAGGTGGCATTCGGGATGAAGGACCTGATACCGGCGGGGTGGGCGGCGGCCATGCTTACCGACGGAGTGGTCAGGGGAGTGGGGGCCGTGCTGGCCTTCCTGCCCAATATAGTCATACTTTTCTTCCTCCTCTCCCTGCTCGAAGATTCGGGATATATGGCCCGTGCCGCCTATGTGATGGACAAGATAATGCACAGGGTGGGGCTTCACGGAAACTCCTTTATCCCGATGCTGATAGGATTCGGATGCAATGTCCCGGCCATTATGGCTGCCAGGGGTATCCAGAACAGGAAGGACAGGCTTCTGACGATGCTGATGATTCCCTTTATGTCCTGTTCGGCGAGACTTCCCGTGTATATGCTTTTCGTCTCGGCCTTTTTCATGAAATACAAGGCGCTGGTGATGATGGGGCTGTATGTCACAGGGGTGGTCATCGCCATCCTGTTCGCTTTCATGATGAAGAGGACAAGATATTTCCGGAAGGGTACCGATGATTACGTATCGGAACTTCCGCCGTTCCATGCTCCGAAGATGAAAGACACCTGGGCACATATTTGGGACAGGGTGAAGGATTATCTCCAGAAGATATCGTCAGTCATATTGGTTTCGTCCGTAGTGATATGGGCTTTGGAATATTTCCCGGCGGACAGGACTGATAACGGGAAGAACAGGGAGGAATCGGTGCTGGCGATGATAGGACGCGCCGCACAGCCTCTCACTGCCCCGCTTGGCTTTGACTGGAAGATGAACGTATGCGTGCTTACGGGTCTTCCGGCCAAGGAAGCCATCGTCAGCACCATGGGGATACTGTATCATTCGGATGAGGATGTGTCTCTGGAGGAGACGATGCGTGAGAGCGGAGCGTTCAACACTGCGAACAGCATAGCATTTCTGCTGTTCGTGCTGCTTTACTTTCCCTGCATAGCCACCGTGGCCACTCTCCGCAGGGAAGCGGGTGTCCGATGGGCTGCATTCACTGTGGTTCATTCCATGTTGTTGGCTTATTTCGTAGCTTTTCTGGCCAATTTTATTTTCGGGTGAGGTGATGGATACCATTTGTTTTATACATTTGCAGATTGATTCGTACCACGAAACTGCAATTATATTATCGACCACTCTCATACCAATGTTCTGCTATGAATAAAATCAGTATCATACTGGGAATCTCCTGTCTGTCGGCACTTCTTTTTTCTTCATGCGAGAAAAGCAACGGGTCGGAGGAATGGATACCTGAAACCTATATTGTCATCAGTGACATACATTTGGGAGACCAACGCTCGATAGATGACGGATACGGATGGAATCTCGGCATGAAAGATACGCTCGTGGCATTTCTGGACCATGTCGGGATCAACAAGCTATGTGACCGGCTGATTGTGGCCGGAGATATGATCGACGAATGGGTGGCCCCGCCGGCATATCCCGCTTTCGC
>DCIQ01000166.1 GCA_002317435.1 Bacteroidales bacterium UBA1722
GAACGGATGACTGCCGAAGGATCCGACACCCCGTTCATCGTGAATCCGTTCCAGAATACGAGTCCCTGTCCGAGCCTTACGGCAATATCCCCCGCCAGTATCCGCACTCTCCCGGAGCCTCCCGGCACCCACTCGGCAAATCCGGAGAGGAAGTCCGGCACATACGCCTTCTCCCCGGCGTCCTGCGCAGCCGTGACCCCCCAGTGCAGTATCTCTCCATAGTCTCCCCTGTACCGGAAGTATGCGCTGCCGGAACTCCCGCAGCGCCCCCTTATCTGCGTCCGGACCCGCTGCGCCTTCACGGCACGGGGCAGTTCCGTGCCGAACGAGATGAACGGCGCGAGAGTCTGCGCCGAGACCTCGTTGAACCCGTCCACCAGAGCCAGTTCCCCCACGGAGAGGATATCCCCGAACTCCCTCCGATAGTCCAGCAGGCTGGCGATCTGGAACTGCGTCAGCATCGGTATCCGTCTCAGCTGCTCCTCCCCCGCCCTGTTGATGTCCACCGGACTGGCCAGCATATCTTCAAGCATCTGCGCCAGCGACTCCGTATCCGTATTCCCGTTCCCGCTCATCTGCTCCAGCAGAGCTGTCACAGAGGGGGGCAGTTCCTGCGCACCCGCATTGCCGAAGGCAATAAATAAAACGAGAAGGACCGCCATTCGGGATATGGCAGTCCTTTTCCGTCTCGTCTCCGCCTCAAATCTCCCCTTCATAATATGTAGCGTTTTTCTATCTCATGTCAGTTCGTCTTGAATCCGTATCTGACTTCCTGAAGGTCCCGGTTCGCCTTTTCTATCTTGGCGGCGAGTTCATTCTTGAACTTCACCACCTTCTCCATCATGGCCGGATCCGCCGTGGCCAGAATCTGCGCGGCCAGAATGGCCGCATTCTTCGCCCCGTCGAGCGCCATCGTGGCCACCGGAATGCCCGAAGGCATCTGGAGTATGGAGAGCACCGAATCCCAGCCGTCCATCGAATTGGAAGACTTGATGGGCACACCTATCACGGGCACCGGCGTGTAGGCGGCGATCACCCCGGGAAGATGGGCCGCCCCGCCAGCACCGGCTATAATGACCTTGATGCCGCGTTCCCGCGCCGCAGTGGCGAATTCCATAACCTGAACCGGCACCCTGTGGGCCGAGAGGGCATTTATCTCGAATGGAATCTCCATCATATCGAGAAATTCCGCCGCCGATTTCATCACCGGCAGGTCGGAAGTGCTGCCCATAATTATCGAAACTGTTGGTCTCATTTTCTATGGTGTTTTGTCTGTATTTTTTAACTTTTACTTAACTTCGCGTCTCAAAAATAACAATTATTCAGATGGAACACATCAAACTGCACGACAAATTTTTCAAGCCGTACATCCAGAATCAGATTATCGAACTGTCTGTCAAGAAAGTGGCTGAGCACATCAACGAAGATTATCAGAATGTGGACACCCCCATGTTCCTCGTCACTCTTAACGGAGCATTCATGTTCGCCTCCGGTCTTCTCCGCCACACCGACTTCAAATGCGAGATGGCATTCATCAAGGTCAGTTCATACGACGGCACCTCCACTACCGGACAGGTGACGGAAGTGATCGGTCTGGACCGCCCTGTAAAGGGACGCGACATACTCATTATTGAAGATATCGTAGACTCCGGTCTGACCATGTACAATCTGGTGAACAAGCTGAAGGAAGAAGGAGCGGCCTCCGTGCGCATCGCGTGCATGTTTTTCAAGCCCGGCGCATACAGATTCAGGGATTCCATGAAGATAGACTACAAGGCGATGGACATCGGAAACGAATTCATCGTGGGTTACGGTCTGGACTATGACCAGCTGGGACGCGAACTTCAGGACATCTGGGTAGTGGACCCGGACTACGACGGAAAAGATGGAAATTGGAAATAAACCGAAACATATGTCTAAGTATTACATTCTATTCGGCCCTCCGGGAGCAGGAAAGGGCACACAGGCAGGCGCCATCGCCAAACAGTATAATCTCAAGCATATCTCCACAGGGGAGCTTCTGCGCGCAGAGATAGCGGCAGGGACCGAACTCGGCCGGCAGGCGAAAGAACTCATCGCGGCAGGAAATCTCGTCCCCGATTCAGTGGTGGAAGGGATGATAGCCTCCGCTTTCGAGACGGTGAAAGGCGTCGACGGATTTCTTCTCGACGGCTTCCCGAGAAACATATCGCAGGCTGAAGACCTCGACAGGATGCTCGAAGCACGCGGTGAGAGTGTCACCGGATGCATCTCCATCATGATAAGTGACCGGATGATCCGCGAACGCATACAGCACCGTGCCGCCATCGAAGGACGTGCCGACGATGCCTCCGATGCCACGGTCACCAACCGCATCAACACATACCACGCCCAGACGGAGCCTCTGATCCAGTATTACAAGCAGTGCGGAAAATACCACGAAGCCGACGGAGTGGGCACCATCGAGGAAGTTTACAAGAGAATCACTGAGATAATGTGATTTTCAAGATATCCTTTATGCGGATGGGGGTGAAAACATCAATGTTTTCACCCCCATCTGCATCATAACCGAAGCCTGCTACTGCTTCTTGACCTTCAGCTTCATCCCGGGATAGATTTTCGAGCTGCCGGACAGACCGTTCAGGTTCATGATACTCTTGACCGTAACCCCCGAAAACTTCTCGGCGATAACGGAGAGACTATCCCCTTTCCGGACAGTGTAGTACACATATCCGCCGGAAGTGGTGGTATTGCCGCCCGTACTGACAGATTTCGAAGGGCCGCTTCCGTTCGTATATATGACTATCCTCTGCCCTATCTTCAGATTATCCTTCACTCCGTTCCATCTCTGCAGATCGGCCACCTTCACGTGATATTTCACAGCGATATGGCTGAGTGTCTCACCGCTCTTCACCTTATGCACTATCTGCTGACCGCCGGGAGCCGCACCCTCCTTTATCTGCTTCACCGCCGCCGGGCTGAAATATACGGAATCCTTATACTTGTACACCTGATCTTCATTTTCGACGAAACGGGTGACATAGTTGTAGGGCATCCTGAGAATATAGGGATGTTCCGCCTGACCGGGGATTATTTCGTGGACATACTGGGGATTGTAGTATTTCAACTGCTCTTTCGGGATGCCGGTGAAGTGGACCACCTGGTCGAAATGGAGCATCCTGGAGATGTGCAGAGTATCCATATTGGCCGAGAGATTCGCCGGGACAGGCCGCAGATGATGCTCGTTATAATAGGTCATCATATACAGGGCGGCGATAAAAGAAGGGACATATCCTCTGGTCTCACGGGGCAGGTAACGGTATATCTCCCAGAAATCCTTTCCGCCTCCGGAACGTCTTATGGCTTTGTTGACGTTACCGGGACCACAGTTATAGGACGCTATGGCGAGCGCCCAGTCCCCGTAAATCAGGTACGAATCCCTCATATATCTGGCTGCGGCATGAGCCGACTTCACAGGGTCGAACCTCTCGTCCACATAAGAAGTCATCTCCAGTCCGTACCGGCGGGCAGTAGCATACATGAACTGCCACATTCCCTTCGCCTTGACGCGGGATACCGCCACAGGATTCAGGGCGGATTCGATTACGGCCATCGCCTTCAGTTCCAGAGGGAGGTTATACTGGTTCAGTATATCCTCGAACATGGGCATATAGTATTCGGCCAGCCCCAGAACGGTCTGCATCTTGGCATTATGCTTCTGGGTATAGGCTATCAGATAATTCCTCACTATGTCATTATACGGGAGAGAGATGAACGAGTTCATCTTCTTGAGCCTGGCGACATATACCGAATCGGGGGTATCGGAAGAGAGTACCAGAGAGTCCATATTGTCCTCGAAGAAATCATCGGAAGAAGACTCCATCTGCTGATAATAGAGGCTGAGCAGGGAATCCCTGTCCACTTCCTCGTCGGAGAGAGCAGCTTCGTAGAAATCACCTTCCAATCCTTCGCCTATGCTCCCCGTTTCGCTGACGCCCACATTGGCGTAAGCCTCCTTCAGTTCATCGAGTTCGGAGCGCAACCTGTCCCTGTCCTTCCGGATGTCTTCAATCACTTTCAGGAGAGAATCCCGTTCCGACAACAGGACTTTCCTGGTCTTGTGGTCGGTATGGGAGACGAAGCGTGAGAATCTGGTCTGAGCCTGTATTCCCGGGATAAGAAAAAGAACGATTGCGATGCTGAGGAGTATATGTTTCATGTCGTGTCAGAAGGTAAAATTCAGCGAGAGGCCGTATGCAGCCCCGTCGATTCTGGAATAATTCAGTTCGTTGTAAGGTTGAATGGGAGTGATGACCGTCGGAGATATATTGAAAGTGATATCTTCGTTTATATCGAAATTGTCCAGGGTGGCGAACACGTCGGCATGGACTATCTGCAGCACATACCACAACGCCGTCCCTATTATGGCATAGTTGCGAAATCTCCGGTAACGGTCCTTATACATCTTCAAGGTCGCCAGAGTATAGTCCGGCTCCATCTGGGGAAAGTCCAGCTTCCGGTAATACTTATCGTGGTACATCTGGTACTTCGAGTCGAAGAAATACCACAGGAATCCACCTGTGGCCAGTCCGGCATAGATTATGGGGACCGTCCACCACTGTCCGATATATGCCTGCCCCGCCCCAGGAAGCATAGCGGAATAAATGGTAGCCTTCCCTGGATGAATGGCTCTGCCCGTGGGGTAGCATATCACACCGTCCAGTACTGAAGCCAGATAAAATGCACCTGCAGTAGCGAATCCGGCGATCGCGACGACATGGTCGGACGTCTCTCCCCACTTGTTATACCGACAGTTAAAGTAGATGCCGGACCCCAGACCGGCAGCCATTCCCCCGTAGAATACGGGGAGTTTCTTATAATCGCCGTTATATATCTGTGCCGTACCCGGCAATACCAACGACATCGCCCAGGTCCACCCCACATTCACGGAATCCTTATGGGAGAGGGAACGGAAATATTTCTTGAAGGTGAAACGGTTCGTATCCGGGAGTACCGTCTTGCCGTCCTCACCGGTCCGGGACTGCTGCGAGGAACCGCTGTCCCCGAACATGCCGTTTCCTCCCACAGTATTGTTCAGGAGGTTGGATCCACCGCCGAACTGCCCGCGGCAGACCACGGCGGACAGCAGAAAGAAAAGCGTTATGACAAGCGTTCTACGCATTCTTCTCCAAGACATTGAGGAAATCCTCTATCTCCTTGTCGCTGCTGAAACGTATGGTCACGCTTCCGCTGCCCTTTTCTGTCCTTTTTACGGTAACGTTATTGTCAAAATATTTTCCGAGTATATCCGCCACACGATAATGCGATTCCGGAAGCTCCGGCACATCCGGTGCTTTCTCCGGACGGCCCGCAAGATACTCCTTTATCTTGGTCTCCAATACCCTCACCGACCAATCCTTGCGGATGGCATCTTCGCAAAACTTCTCCATATCGGCGGCATTTTCGAGAGAGAGAATGCACTTGGCATGTCCCATCGAGACAAGTCCTTCGCGAAGTGCGGCCTGTATGGCGGCGGGAAGTTTCAGAAGACGCAGGAAATTGGTCACGCTGGTGCGCTTCTTGCCCACCCTGTCGGCCATCTGCTCCTGTGTCAGGTTACACTCCTCGATAAGCCTCCGGTAACTGAGGGCCACCTCCATCACATTCAGATCCTCCCTCTGGATATTTTCCACTATGGCCATCTCCAGCATCCCCTGATCGTCTGTCTTCACTATGTATGCCGGAATATGGGAGAGCCCTGCCATCTTAGATGCCCTGTATCGTCTTTCTCCGCTGATAATCTGATATTTGGCTCCTATCTGGCGCACGGTTATGGGCTGTACCAGTCCGAGCACCTTGATGGATTCGGACAGTTCGGCGAGAGCATCCTCGTCGAAAGTGGTCCTGGGCTGATAAGGATTTGTGACTATCTTCTCCACAGGAATCTCGTTCACGGAAGCCAGAGGATTCGCTGCACTCTGCGAACTGTCTTCATCAGAGAAGGTGGCACGATGCTTCTGTCCGTTCCTGTTTATCTCGGTGGCATCGGATATGAGGGCACCCAGTCCCTTTCCCAGCGCTGAACTATTCTTGGCCATATTCTATTTTCCGTTCTGATTCTTGGTGATTATCTCACGGGCCAGTTCCAGATAATTGTTGGTGCCCTGGGATATGGCATCATACAATATGACGGGCTTCCCGTGGGAGGGCGCCTCACTGAGTTTCACGTTTCTCTGAATCAAGGTATCGAACACCATCTCCCCGAAATGTTTGCGGACCTCGTCCACCACCTGGTTGGCCAGTTTGAGACGACCGTCGAACATGGTCAGCAGAAAACCTTCTATCTGAAGCGAAGGATTCAGCCTGTTCTGGACCAGTTTTATGGTATTCAGAAGTTTTCCGAGTCCTTCCAGGGCGAAGAATTCAGTCTGCACCGGTATGATGACGGAATCGGCGGCAGTCAGAACGTTTATGGTAGTCAGGCCCAGAGAAGGAGCACAGTCCACGATGATATAGTCGAATCGGTCCTTCATCTCGTCAAGAGCCCTCTTGAGTACGGTCTCCCTGTCATCGAAGTTCAGCATCTCTATCTCGGCTCCCACCAGATTTATATGGGACGGGATTATCTTGAGGTCCTTCAGTTCGGTATCGAAGATGACTTCCTTCACCGCCTTCTCCCCTATCAGTACTTCATAAAGGGTGAGACCTGAATCAGAATCGGGATCGAAGTCGAGCCCGGAAGTGGTATTGGCCTGAGGGTCCGCATCTATTATAAGTGTCTTCTTCTCCAGAACGGCAAGCGATGCTGCCAGATTGATCGACGTGGTAGTCTTTCCTACCCCTCCTTTCTGATTTGCTACTGCGATGATTTTTCCCATATTCTGTTATTTTTGCTGAAAGGCAAAGGTAACATTTTTTTCGGATATCGGCATTTAAGTGTTAGATTTGCGGAAATGGATAAAATTCGGCCATCCTATGGAAAAATGGTATGTAATAGTTAACCCGAAAGCGGCCGGAGGACTTGTGGCCGAGAGATGGGAGGAGATGGCGCAGTCACTCGCCGATGAGGGTCTTCAATATGATGCGGTATTCACCCGGCACAGATTCCATGCTGTGGAACTCACCATCTCCGGTATTCGTCAGGGATATCGTAAATTCATCGCGGTCGGCGGCGACGGCACCCTTCATGAGATTGTAAACGGAATCTTCATGCAGAATGAAGTTCCTGCCCGTGACATCACGATAGGAGCCATCTGCGCAGGCACCGGAAACGACTGGATAAGAATGCACGATAAAGTCAGAGACAGCATCCATAACATCCGCACCATCATAAAGGGGAACACCATCCTGCAGGATATAGTAAAAGTGACTTCCGATGAAGCGGGAGTCGCAAATGTCCGCTATATGGTAAACGTCGGAGGAGTCGGATACGACTCGAACGTATGTCTGGTCTGCAATAACCTGAAAGACTCCGGAAGGCGTGGAACCATGGTATATATCCATTCCGCCCTCAAATGCCTGATCGGACGCATATGCCGCCATACCCGTGTCACGGTGGACGGAAAAGAATTCTTCAACGGAAAGATGTTCTCCATCTCTCTGGGAATAGGCCGTTTCAGCGGCGGCGGAATGCTTCAGACCCCCGATGCCGTAGCGGATGACGGACTGCTGAACATAACCGTAATCAGAAAGCTTTCAAAACTGAAAGTCATCTACCTCCTGCCAAAACTCTTCAGCGGAGAAATATATGACTACCGTATGGTAAGCCATACTATGGGGAAAGTAATCACGGTGGAGACTTCCACCCCCGACCGTGTGGAAGTGGACGGAGAACTGGTCGGCAACACCACCGCCACCTTCGAGATTATGCCTTCGGCCCTCAGAATCATCACCGGCACCGGAAGATAGGTGGCGTCCCGATTCCGTCACCGATTCAAAACAGCTTCTAAAACTAGTAGGATGAGACACGCAGCAACTATTTTTCTTTTCATGATTCTGTTTCCATGCGCACTCATGGCGCAGGAGGCGATAATGCTTTTTGACGATTACCAAGAGAGCAGAATCACTCTCAAAAGCGGGATAACAGTCACCGTCAAACTGAATTTCGATACTGCCGGGCAGAAAATATACTATCGGCAGAATGATAATCTCATGGAGATGACCAACTGCCATCTGATAGATACCATCCGTGTAGCCGACAGGAAATTCGTCTGGAAAGATGACAGGCTTTGTGAATTCATACTCCACGAAGGAGAAGTCATCTACATCAACTGGAAATTCCGCGAGTCCTTCGTAGGTAAAGAAGGGGCCATGGGTCTGACCACGCAGGGCAAGGCGGAGACATATTATGTTCCGGGACTGAACTCCACCCACTCATTCGAAAGCTCAGCCAGATACAGGGACAATACGGAAGTTTACACCCGAAAGAACGAAAACACATATTACTTCTCCATAGGCGGCACCGAATTCAAGGTCCGGCGCGTCAATGAATTGTACAAGGCATTTCCGGAATACGCCACCAGCCTGAAAACCTGGTCCAAAAAACACGATATCCAGATGCTGAACGCATCAGACGCACTTCAGACTATAGGCTATCTGTTCGACTGCACCCGTTCTGACGCCGAATAAACCCGCCCCATGAAACAGACGGTCTTTCTTTTCCTTACTCTCACTGTGGCATCCTGCATGCCACGGAACATATCGGAATCATCTTCCTGTCCCCCCATCTATCCCGACTACATCGGAGTGACCGTACCCGACGGCATCGCCCCCCTTACCTTCAAGATGGCAGATTCCCGAAAATTCCGTGTCCGGACACGACAGGATGGGGACACGTTATGGACTACCGTCACTGCCTGGGAGAAAGGAGCTTCGAAAGCGGTAAGATATGCCCCATTCCCCATCTACATCTCCCACGACCCCATTGACCCATACATAGCTTACAGGCTCATCGAACCGGGGTACGAGAACTGGCAGGACATGGGCATCTATCAGCGGGAACTGGCCACCTATAAAGAGACTCCTGTCGTCACCAATCAGGTAAACAACCGCGGATGCGTAAACTGCCACACATTTTCTTCCGGAAATCCCGACAAATTCCTCATCCATGCCCGAGGAAAGGGAGGCGGCACCCTGTTCGTGGATGATGATAAAGTGAAACTGGTAAACCTCACCGCTGTGGGGGCGAAAAAACAGGGGGTATACCCCTTTTGGCATCCTGACGGACGATACGTAGCCTTCGCCTCCTGCAAGACCTATCAGGAATTCTTCATCAGCGGCACCCAACCCATCGAAGTATTCGACCTCACCTCCGACATAATCCTTATGGACACCGCCACGGACTCCACATGGTGCGTCCCCGGATTAAGCGAGAAAGACGTCCTGGAGACATTCCCCACATGGTCCCCCGATGGAAATACGCTTTACTGCTGCTGCGCACAGACAGATTCGGTCGCACATGACGACTGGAGCAGAAATCATTATTGCCTTAAGGCAATATCATTCCGGGACGGAGAATTCACCACCGAACCACGCACCATCTGGCAGCAGGACAGCGCCTCCATATCCTTCCCCCGCATAAACGGGCAGTGGCTCTTGTTCACCCGCTCGGCTTACGGCACCTTTCCCATCTGGCACCGCGAGGCGGATCTCTATCTGCTGAACCTCACCGACGGTAAGATAAGGGCAGTCGATGAGTTGAACAGTGACGATACCGAAAGCTACCATTCATGGTCTTCCGAAGGAAGGTGGGTGCTCTTCAGCAGCCGCAGGGATGACGGCCGCTACACAAGATTATACATAGCCCATTTCGACGGAGAAGGACACTTCGGCAAGCCGTTCATGCTCCCGCAGAAAAAACCGGAACATAACCGGTACCGGCTGAAATCCTATAATGTGCCTGACTTCATAAAAGGGAAAGTCAGAAACCGTCACAACGAATTCAAGAAGCTGTTCCAATGAAAAAAAAGACAGTACAGAAGTTCCTGCAGACCCCTGCCTGCAAGTATGGAAGGATATGGAACTATCTTATCCCCATACTGCTGACAGCAGCCGTCGCCATCTTTACATACTACCGTCAAACCTTCACCCTCCTCAGACAGGAAGAAATAGGTCTCTTCTTGAACACCCCGGACTACTACCGGACCATCTCGATGAACCCTCTGCCCGTTTCCCATATCATAGGAGGCTTCATAGTCCAATTCTTCGGCATACACCCCCTTGGCACCATTCTGTTCACGACCGGAATATCGGCCGCATATCTTATCTCCCTGGGAATAATGAAAAAAATCGGTGCTCCACTGGAGGTTATCTGCACAGCTCTGGCCTGCACCGTCTGGTGGTTCACAGCGAGAGCCTCATCTCCCGCTACAGGAACAGCCATAATACTTATAAGCGCCCTGTTCCTTGCATTGATGACCCTGCTCAAACGAGGTGGCACTAAAAAGAGAGTCCGGATATGGGACACTGCCGCAGCGGCAGTCCTGATAGCCGCGACCACAATAATGCTATCCCGCGACCGGGACATAAAGGAAGTGGAAAAGTGGAGCAAGATAGAATTCGCCGCAGTCCACAGGAACTGGGACTACCTTCTTAAATATGCCACCCCATCAGAATCACTGAAGGATGTGGAAGTAGTCCCATGGGCGCTGCTGGCACATAATGTAAAAGGGGAATTGAAAGACGAATTCGGCCGATGGCCCGTAACCGAAGAATTCGGTCTGGACTACGGCACCAACCTCTCCTACAGAAGCGCTCTCTTCGGGGCTGTCCTGTACAGAGAACTTGGAGTATGGAACGAATCCATACACCAAACCTTCCAAAGCGGAAGTTACCTGCCTCACTGCACCAGCTTCCGAACCCTGAGAATGCTTATAGAAGAAAACTACGCGGCAGGAGATTCCCTGATGGTAGTAAAATACTGCGACGTTCTGGAGAAAAGCACTCTCCATAAAAATTACATCAAACATTACCGGGAACACCCGTGTGTGCATAGAGATTCTGACAGGTTCATAGAAAACGGCAGTGCGCCCCACATAGTATTCACCAAGAACCAGATGGACACTATGCTGCAACTTGGGCGGGCAGGTATCGAATCCCCCATGGCCATGGAACGCTATTTCTTCTACTATCAGCTCCGCTCCGGCATCACCGATGATGAAATCAGCGAACGATCCGAATATCATCAATAATCTTCACTATCCATTCCGGTTTATCTTTTTTATGAGACCATATGTGAAAAACTCCCGGTCCTTTACGGAACCGGGAGTAATCACATTGCAGTTATCCAAGTCGGATGACTATTTCTGGATGGCCCACCAGAGAGGATAGGTAGGCTTATCGTCATTAGAAGGAATGCCCATCAGTTCGAGAGCATGTGCATACTCCTCAGGATTTGCATTCTTGAACTTGTTGGGATAAATCATACGCTGAGCATAGAGACCGGGTCTCTGACCATTCTTATATGTGTCATACGTCCAGTCCTCGAGATTACTCAGAGGGTTGACTGCGGAAGCCACAGGAATCTCCCAGAAAGGCAGACCTGTACGGCGGTGGTCAGACCAGTTCTCCAGAGGGAGCCAAGGAGTGTTGGCGATATACTTCTGGGTGATAATCTTGGCCAGTTTGGTGTTCAGACCGTCTTTATAGAGACATTTGGTCTTGTCAGGATACTTATAGGTAACTTTAGCGAGATTCCCGGCCTGAGCATCGAAATAATCGATTTCATAATCTGCGGGCTCTGCCGTATGATCGTATTTTACTGAAGTACCTACACGGTTGTAGTTCTCCGATGCGATGTAAGCATTGTAGTTGGCATCTACAGAGAGATATTCCATACTGGCCTTGATACCGTCTTCGTAGAAACCTTTGTCATCCCCGGAAACATAGTTCTTCACGATGGCCTCGGCCTTCAGGAAGGCAGTCTCCCAAGCACCGAAGAATATACGGTATTCGGTGTTGTTACGATATCTTTCCTGGAGAGAAGGATAAGTCGGACCATAGGAACTACCATTATTCATGGGGCCGAATTTCATGTATTTATCATCCTTCCCGAATCCGGCGATGATACCGTTGAAAGCAAATCTGGTGTCGATTTTAACTGTATCCTGAGCACCTTCCTCCACTGTCATGGGCTTGATGAGATCTTTGGGACTGCTTACTCTCATGAAGGTACAATAACCGGTTTCTATACGGTTATCATAGTCACCGGGGAGACAGAAATATACGAAAGCACGGGGATCGATGTAAGAAGGTATTCCGTCAAAGAAATAACCCACGGTGGGGCAGTCGGTATTGGCTTCATAAAGAGGAGTTACGATACCGTCTTTATCTTTAGCCTTCATCGCTACACCGAGATACGTGCCGGCATCCTTGATGTAAGGGCCATATGTGGCGGCTACATTTTCAGCAGTCTGGCTTGCATAGAAGCGCTGGCCCGGATCGAGGAGGATATCTTCAGCCCTGGCACCCCCGAGGTTTGTCATCAGGTTGGCCATAGTCATAGATGTTTCCTGCCAGTCCCAGGTACGGCTCATGACACCGGAGAGATCGTCCCATCCGGAGCGTTCCTTTACTCTGAAGTTACCGTCATTGGTGGTAATACCCGCAGTTGCCAGTCCACCTCCGGCGGCCACAGCTGCTGCGAACTCCTCTTTGGCCTTGGCTCCTCCGTTTACGTTAGACAGACGCATAGCGATACGCATCCACATCGACACTCCGAAGTTTTTCCATTTCACAGGGTCGTTCGCATATGAAGGGTCTCCCTGTTTTTCGATGTCAGTGTCAGCGTTGGTAGCGGTGTCGATGTCCTTTACAGCTTCTTCGAGTTCATCGAACATGAAGTTGTAACACTCTTCCACGCTCTGGTATACAGGACTGATGGATGTGAAGTCGGTGGTGTATGAACCGAAAGAATCCACGAACTCGGTCATCAGATATACTCTCCAGATACGGGCGAAAGATTTGATATTGGTGTAGAATTTCTGATTTCTGTCGGAAAGTCCATCTGTCGCGAGTTTTTCTTCCGAGAGGGTGATGGCGTTGTTGGCTGAAGTGATGCAGTTGTTGGTGAGGCTGTAGAGGCATCCCACCCATTCGTCATTTGAACGACCTATTGTACGACCCGAGCCGCTTTCACCGTCCTGGCGGGCGATGTCGGCCCAGTAGAGTACGAATACACGTTCGGCGTCGTTAGGGTTCTGCTGGTCAGCTATGATGGATTTGTTCAGAGCCCAGTAGGGTTCTGCATCGGCGGAGTTGATCGCTTTGGGATTTTTGTTCATCTCCTCGAAGTCAGAGCAGCTGACTGCGAGAAGGGCACCCATGGCTATAGCTAAAAATTTATTTGTCTTCATATAGATGTCTCTGATTATTAGAATCCGAAGGATACGTTGAATACATAGCTGCGAGTGGTAGGATTGGCACCATATTCGAAGCCTGTGGCATTTGTAGATGTATCGAAGATTGATTCGGGGTCAAGTCCTCTCATGGCAGAGTAAACCATCCATACATTGGTGCAGGTGAAACCGAACTTGACGGACTGGAATACGTTGCCTTTCTTGAGAAGCTTCTTGGGAAGCGAGTATGCGATATTGATGTTACGCAGACGTATGTTTGTGGCATCGTAGAGGTTCTCTTCGCAGATACCGAGGTTTGAACCGGTGGCATTACTGATGGCTTTCCAGTATTTTTCACCGGTTACGGTATTGGTATTCTGGACATACTGTCCGTCCACTTCGATGACACCGTCCACTACCATACCATCACGACCATCCACTGTCCATGCACCTGTACCGGTGTTCTCCATACACTGCAGTGTACCGGAGTACATCTTGCCGCCGAAACGGCCGTCGAACTGGAATCCGAATGAGAGGTCTTTCCACTGGAAGGTGTTATTCCATCCTACATTGCATTTGGCATTCTGGTTACCGAGATAATAGGATTTTCCATCTGACTGGGGAAGTCCTTCAGAGGTAAGAATCTTCTGTCCGTAATAAGGGCTGTTTTCATCTTCCACTCTTTTGTATTTCGTACCCCAGATGTCACCGTATCCGCCTCCTGCGTAAGCGATGATATTCAACTTGTCGAATCCGCCGAGACTGTACTCAGTCACACCGTCAGCGAGTTCGATGATGGTGTTTTCGTTGGTGGAGAAGTTGATGTTCGAATTCCATACGAAGTTCTTTCCCTGAACAGGCGTAGTGGTCAGCATGACTTCGAAACCTTTGTTCTGGATGTTACCTGCGTTGATCTTCTTTGATGAGTAAGATACTGCGCTGATGGGGAGATTGATGAGCTGGTTCACAGCGTTTGACTTGTACCATGCGAAGTCGAGTCCGAGTCTGTTATTGAAGAATCTCACGTCGAAACCTGCTTCCCAAGTCTTGATGAGCTCGTTCTTCACGTTCGCGTCGTAGAGGGTGCTGCCCGAGTTGAGGGTGGAGTTACCGTTGGGGTCAGTTCCCATGGTATATACGTTGTAGAGCTGGTAGGGATCCATGTCATTACCTACTTCTGCATAGGAAGCGCGGACCTTTGCATAAGTAAACCATTCGGGCATCTGGCCGTATTTGTTCACCATGTCGCTGATTACGTATGAGAGGGATACCGAGGGGTAGAAGAACGATCTGTTTTCCTTGCTCAGCGTGGATGTCCAGTCATTTCTGAATGTGGCGTCGAGATAAAGCCATCCGCCGTAGTTCAGCTGGAGACTTCCGTAGAGGGAGTTCATCTTTCTGTGCGAGTAGGATTCAGAGATGCCGGGTTTGTTCGCACCGTTGTTCAGGTCGAATACGTCAGGCACTCTGAATTGGCTCTGTGTGGCGGAAACACCGCGGTTTTCTCTTTCCATAAGGTTTCCGCCGAGAGTTACATTACCTCCGAAATCTCCCCAGAGATTATCCTTGTGGGCTTTCAGCAGGAATGAGAAGTTGTTTTCGAAGAAGCGTTTTTCACCGAGGCTCATTGAGCCGGTCTTGCTGCCGTCGGTATAGTTACCGGCGTAGTACCTGTTCTCCTCTTCAGTGAAGTACATATCGGAACCGGCCTTGGCTTCGAGGTCGAGCCAGTCGGTGAAGTCGTATCTGAGAGATGCGTTCATCAGGAATCTGTTACGGATATCCTGGTTGGTCTTGAAGTGGGACATCCAGTAGGGGTTGGTTCCGGTCTTGTCCTTAGGACCGAAGTAGTACATCTTTCCGTCTCTGGTACCATAGTTCTCGGCGAAGTCGGCGATGTTTACGGATACGGGGGTTACATACATCTTGAGCATGTAGTTGGCGTTCACGTTCGATCCGGAGAGGGGTCTGTTGTTCGCCTGTGCCTTGATGTACTGCACCTTGGCGTCGAAATGCCATTTGTCGTTCTTTCCGAAAGTGGAAGTACCGCGGAGCATGAAGTTGTTTCTCTTCAAGTTCATTGTGGATACCTGCCCCACATCTTCGGTTCTGGTCCACGATGCATAGATACCTGTTCTTCCGTACTGCTGGGAGAAGGTTACGTTTTCAGTGTTGGTGATACCTGTGCCGAAGAATTTGTTCACGTTATCATAGGCGGTGAGTTTTTCGCTCTTCCCGTCCCAGTTGGTTACCTGCTGTCCTGCGATTTCAGGACCCCAGCTGTTATATGAATTCGCATCGAATTCTCCGAGGTCGCCCTGTCCGTAGCGTTTCTGCATGGAAGGACGGGTAAATTCCGTGGTGGCAGCTACCGACCCGTTGATGGTCAGACCGAGACCGGGATTTTCGTGTCCTTTCTTAGTGGTGATGAGGATGACACCGTTACCGGCGCGTGATCCGTAGAGGGCCGCAGCGGAACCTCCTTTGAGGACCGTCATCGATTCCACGTCCTCGGGATTGATATCGGAGAGTCCGTTACCCATATCCGCGGCACGGTTCCAATAGTCAGCGGCATTTCCCGTACCGGTGAAGTTGTCCATAGGGATACCGTCGACTACGATAAGGGGCTGGTTCAAGCCGGTGAGGGAGTTGTTACCACGAAGGACTATCTTGGTGGAACCGGCAGGACCATTCGAAGAACGGATAATGTCCACACCTGCTATCTTACCGGTGAGGGCATTGGCGATATTAGTTTCACGGGTCTGAAGGAGAGCGTCACCCTTTACATCCTGGATGGCGTAACCGAGGGATTTCTTCTCACGGGCCACACCGAGGGCGGTTACCACCACTTCTTCCAGAGTCGAGGAATCCACCATCTGAATCTCCTGATATTTTTCAGAAGCGATGAACTGATAGTCCTCATATCCGAGGAAACTGACAGTGACATTGGCTCCATTCTTGACTGAAAGTACGAATGTACCATCAGATTCAGTAATGGCGCCCACAGTAGTACCGGGCACAAAAACGGATGCTCCTATCAGGGGCAGTCCTTCTGCATCCTTAACGACACCCTTCACTGTTACGTTCTGAGCGAAAGCCGTGGTGGTGACCATCAGCAATGACGCTGCCAACATAACGCGAAGAGCAGAAATCATTTTTGAAAATTTCATACGTTGATGATAGTTAGTTAGTAAATGAGTGATATATTTAGGTTTTATAAACTTTCCTGCAAAACACTTCGTCAGCTTAAGCGATAACTCTTTTGTTTGTACATTATGCGATGCCCGTTCGGAATTTCAGTAAAAAAGTAGACAAAATTATCCAAATTATTTTGATTTCAAAATATACGCACAAACATTTCTCCTATCCCATCGGAGATGCATTCTCCCACGGGACGAAAAAGGGACGGCCGGAATCTCCGGCCATCCCTGAATAAAATAATCTGCATGATGCTTAGTCGCGCATATTCAGCAGTTCGATCATCTTGATCGCCGATACGGCGATACGGGTACCGGGGCCGAAGATGGCGGCGGCACCTGCCTTATAGAGAGCGTCATAATCCTGTGCAGGGATAACGCCTCCCACCACTAC
>DCIQ01000102.1 GCA_002317435.1 Bacteroidales bacterium UBA1722
GATGTTCCCTATACCGGTGCCGGTCTCGGGGAGACAGTTCCGTTCACTGCTCAGGAAGAGATTTATAAAGACCTTCTGAAACGTCTGTCTGACGATGCCGCAGCTCTGAAGGGTGCCGTAGCCGGTGAATATGTGCCCGGTGGCAACTATGACGTCATGTACTATGGTGACTATGACAAATGGTACAGATTCGCCAACTCCCTGATGCTCCGTCTGGCTACCCGTATCTGCAAGGTTGACAATGCGACTGCGACCACGTATGCCGCTCAGGCCATATCAAACGGCTGTTTCAACAGCATTGATGATGTGTGTCTGGAGCCTTTCGACCCCACCTGCTTCGGTGACTATTATGACAGAACATCCTGGGACTGGGGTCAGACTGCTCCCGATGCCAATTTCGTGGCTCTGCTGAACGGCACCAACCCCGGTTATGCTACAGGCGTGCAGGATCCCCGTCTTCCCATATTCTTCCTCCCCGCGAATGCAGGTGTGAACGCCGGCAAGTATGTCGGTTTCCCTCACGGAAATGCCGCTACGGCAGAAGACTATGCGTTGTGGACACAGGGTCTGACAAATGGTAAATATACTGGAAACACCTTTACTGTTCTGAATGAAGATAACGCGGACGGTTATTTCTATAATGCCAACCATACACAGGCCATCACTAACCTGAAGTACCCTGTGATGACCTATTCAGAGGTTCTTTTCTGCAAGGCTGAATTGGCTCTTCGCGGTATTATCAGCGGTGATGCCGAGACTCTCTATAAGGATGGCATCAGGGCTTCCGTCAAGGAAGCTGCCGCTCATACGGCAGTTTGCGGTAAGGGACTGGCATGGGTGACTGACAGCGCGATTGAAGATTATATTACTGCTCTTCCCGCTTTCGGATCGACCAGTGAGGAGAAATTCCGCAGCATAATGATTCAGAAATGGATAGCTCTGTATCCCAATTCTACTGAGGCTTGGTGTGAAAGCCGTCGTACCGGTTATCCCGATATGGCCAGCGGTTTGGTGAACTATCCCGGTGTAATCGCTTCTTCTCTCGTTCAGGACGGAAACGTTATCCAGAGGATTTCTTATACCGACAATGCGTATAATTATGAATCTGACAATATTCCTGAAGAATACAGGGCCGGTGCCGCCAAGAACCAGTATCGTGAACAGTACGGCATGTTCTGGTCTTACGCCGGTAAGGGCGGTACATTCAACAAGAACACTCAGCCTAAAAACTTCTAACGTTCAAGTTATAGGATAGAATCAAGGGATGGCCGTTAAGACCATCCCTTTTTTATGACCCCCGCATCGGCTGCTTCGCAGCCACGGCGGTCAGTTCTGTTTTTGGGTGAGATAGAGCCGGTCGCGGATGAGGAGGCAGGCGCCTATGATGCCGGCGTCGTCCTGATATTTTGAGGGGAGTACTTTTATCCCCTTGGTCATAAGCTTGAGTGAGTTTCTTCTCATCATGAGCTGGACATATTCCAGGAAATAGAAACTCGACGCCTTCGAAAGTTTTCCTCCTATTATGATGCAGTGCGGATTCAGAAGGTTTACCATCGCAGCTACGACCTTGCCCAGTTCCGTGGCGGTTTTCGAGACCAGTTCAATACACAACGGATCCTCTTTTTCAGTGGCTTCTATGATGTCATCCGCAGTTATCTTCTCTCCTCTTCTGATTTGTGTGGAGAGAATGGATGTCTCCCCCTTTTGTACCCGTTCGGTCAGTTTCCGGACGATGGCCATTCCGGACACTTCGGTCTCCACGCATCCCTTCTTTCCGCAGTGGCACATTATGTTGTTGTCGTATTTGCTGATATGTCCCGCTTCTCCGGTATATCCGTCTCTGCCGTAGTAGATTTTTCCGTCGATGAAGATGCAGACCCCCAGATGCCATCCTATGTTGAAATAGAGTGTGTCGGGCCAGGCTTTTCCATAGGCTGTGTAGTCTGCATAGGCCATCGCTTTGGTGTCGTTCTCTATCATCACAGGGAGGCCGAATCTTTCACTCAGAATATCGGCCAGCGGAGTGTCCTGCATCTCTTCGAAGTTGAAGATGGTGGAACTGGTCCCGAGTCTGGAATTCACCCGTCCCCCGATATTGAAGCAGATTCCCTCTACTTTGGCCCTTACTGACGGCTCTAACTCCTGAAGGAACAGGTCTACATTTTCACCTGCCCGGTCAAAACACTCATAGGTGTTCTCGAATCTGAAATCACCGTATGATTTGCGACGTATCAATTTCCCGGAGAAATCGGTGATGCCTGTCTCCATGTGGTTGGTCTTGATATCCACTCCCATAAAGAAATGGGATGAGGCGTCTATGCCATATACTACAGCGCGTCTTCCCTTGGAACCGTTACATTCCATCGAAACCTCTCTGATGTTTATCTCCTCTTTCAGCGAAGAGATCATCTTGGCGACGGTAGTGGTACTCAGATTTGACAGTTCCGCTATTTTCGGAATGGTGAATTCACCCTTTTCGATGAGCAGCCGGAGAGTTATCTCCTTAACGGATTGATATGTGTTATTTATAAACATAGTTTGACAAAAATAATGCTATTTGTGAAAATTTCATTTCCAAATGACCGTTATTTGTAAAATTCCAGCCATAAAACCATACTATCTTCCTTTAGTGTGAATATGTGTGTGAATTCTTTCTAAATTAGAAGATTGAAAATGAAAAATCTTGTTCAGATGAAAATGAATTCTGTCGAATATCTCCGGAAGTGTGCTTCCGACTCTAAGAAAGAGTTGATAGACGTAATAATGCCTTTCTGGCTTAAATATGGTCTCGACCGCGTACACGGAGGCGTATATACCTGTGTGGACAGGGACGGTACCCTGATGGACACCACGAAGTCAGTATGGTTTCAGGGCCGTTTCGGTTTCGTGGCCGCGTATGCCTATAATAACATAGAGAAGAATCCGGAATGGCTTGAAGCTTCCAGATCCTGCGTGGACTTCATAGAGAAGTACTGTATCGATGCCGACGGGCACATGTTTTTCTCCGTTACCGAAGACGGAAAGCCTATCCGTAAAAGACGATATGTGTTTTCCGACACTTTCGCCGCCATCGCCATGGCCGAATATTCGAAAGCGTCAGGGGATAACTCCTATGCCCGCAAGGCGCTGGATATGTTCCGTAATATCCGCAGGATGCTTGCCACCCCGGGCTTTCTGGAACCCAAGAGTTATCTGCCCGGAAAGAGCCATTCGATTACCATGATTATGGTGAATGTGGCCTTGGTGCTCAAGGAAGTCTGCGATGATGAGATTCTCGATACCCAGATAAGGGAGTCCGTCCGTGAAATAGAGACTTATCTGATGCATCCGGAATTCGGATGTATTCTGGAGTCGGTCAATCCTGACGGTTCTCTCATAGATACCTGCGAAGGGAGGATGATAAATCCGGGTCATGGTATCGAAACCGCCTGGTTCCTGATGGCCGCTTCGGAATCCCTTAAGGATGACCATATCCGCGACCTCGCCCTGAAAGTGTTCGAATGGCAGTATAAATGGGGTTGGGATGAACAGTATGGCGGCATCATAAATTTCCGCGACTGCAGGAACTTCTCCTGTCAGGATTACTCACAGGATATGAAGTTCTGGTGGCCTCAATGCGAGACTATGATAGCTGCGCTCTATGCATATAAACTGACCGGTGAAGACAGATATCTCGAGATTCACAGGCAGACTGAAGAATGGGTGGAGAAACATTTCCGGGACCATGAATTCGGAGAGTGGTACGGTTATCTCCATAGGGACGGGACAGTGGCCCAACCGGCCAAGGGTAACCTTTTCAAGGGTCCGTTCCATATACCGAGAATGCTTATAGTATCGTATATTCTCTGTAACGAGATACTTTCAGCCGGGGAGTGAGTTTTATGAAAAAAGTGATTCTGATTCCTGTCGTTTTTCTTCTGCTGTTGTCCTGCGGGCAGAAGTACAGGACTGACGTACTGGTTATCGGAGGTACCACGTCGGGCATTTCCGCAGCCATCGCCGCCGCCCGTTCCGGAGCGGAGGTGACAGTGGTGGAGGAGACTCCTATGCTCGGCGGGATGTTGACTGCCCAGGGTGTTTCTGCCACGGATGGGAACTATGAACTGCATACCGGTATCTGGAAGGAGTTTCAGGATTCTCTTTTCGCTTGTTACGGAAGCCCCCGGGCCCTGATGACCGGGTGGGTGAGCCTGATTCAGTTCGAGCCTCATATCGGAGACAGGATATTCAAGAATATGCTTGGACAGTGCTCGAACGCCTCAGTGTTTTATGGTTATCACGTGTCATCCGTCATAAAGGAGGGTGATACCGTAAAAGGAGCCTGTTTCGAGAATGCCGATGGAAGGAAACTGCGTGTGGAGGCTTCCGTGACCATAGATGCCACGGATCTGGGGGATGCTCTCCCTCTGAGCGGGACCGAGTATATGCTGGGGATGGATTCGCAGGAGATGACAGGCGAGAGCGCGGCTCTCCCCGAACAGAATGATGTTCTTCAGGACCTTACCCTCGTCGGTGTGCTGAAGGATTACGGCCCCGATGCGGATATGACCATCCCCGAGCCGGAAGGTTTCGACCGCAGCGAATTCGACGGATTGAATATAACAAGTGATTCCAAGGAGATATCCATAAAAGATGTCCTGTATTATGGCCGTCTGCCAGGGGAGAAGTATATGCTCAACTGGCCCGGAGCGCACGGTAACGATATATATCTTAATATCGTGGAACTCCCTTATGACCGCCGTCAGGAGATTCTGCAGCAGGCCCGGGCCAAGACACTCCGTTTCATATACTATCTTCAGACAGTACAGGGATACCGTAATCTTGGGATAGCCGACGATGAATTCGATACCCCGGACGGACTGGCATATCTCCCGTATAACCGCGAGGGAAGGCGGCTGAAAGGGATATCGATGATAACGGTGGATGACATAGCCGACCGTTATTCGAACAATAAATACCGCACTGCCGTATCTGTGGGCAATTATCCGGTGGACCATCATCACAGCCAGTATCCCGGTGAACTGAAGATAAATTTCCCCAAGGTGCCTTCCTTCAGCATAGGAGCCGGAGTGATGATTCCTGAGAAGACAGACGGACTGATAGTTTCCGACAAGGCCATCTCCGCCTCGAATCTGGCCAACGGCTCCACCCGCCTCCAGCCCGTGGTTCTCGCCACGGGACAGGCTGCCGGCACGCTGGCCGCCCTCTGCATAAAGGAGGGATGTAATCCCCGTGAGGTAAGTGTAAGAAAGCTTCAGCAGACCCTGCTGGACCAGAGAGCTTACCTCCAGCCCCTGTATGACGTGGACTTCGACGATCCAGCCTTCGAGGCTATCCATCGTGTGACATCTACCGGCATCCTCCTGATGACAGGCGAGCCCTACCAATGGGATAACCGCACCTGGTTCTATCCTGACGACACGGTATCCGGGGAGGAGATATTGTCCGGTATAAAGGGATTCTATCTCTCGGATGATGAAGCTGCCGCCGCCATAGAGAAGATAAATCCATATTTGGAGAAACCGATGACCCGCCGGGAGGCTGCTGTATTGATAGATAACGTGCTGAATCCCTTCTCAGTAGATGTTGATTTTTCTGGTAATCCGGTTTTATAGTCTTGCCTGGAGAGATAATATATAATCAAAGAATGGATGATTTCACACGATACCAGCATCGCAGAAAATGTATATTTCCGGAGGGCTGCCCCCGGCGAGGGAGGGGCCCGCGGCTTTAGCCGTGGGAGGTCCCTCCGGAAATATACTCTTCTGCGATGCGTAGTCCATATTGAGGAATAATAATCACAGATAAATAGAATATGAAAGAAGAAAATATTGACAGAAGGGAGTTCCTGCGCAAGAGTTCCCTGATAGGGGCCGGTGCTCTGGCAGCGCCCGCCGTACTGGATTCCTGTTCGGGCGCCCGGAATGTGGAGGACTACGGAGCCGTTACGTTCCCCGAAGGCTCCGCCATATCTGGTGACGGTCTGATAGTGCCTCACGGGGATGCTCTCCGTATCACCGGTACGTTCCTGGATGAGATATCCCACGATATCCCCCATCAGAACTGGGGCGTGAAGGAATGGGACAGGGACTTCAGGAATATGAAGGCTATCGGCATCGACACTGTCATACAGATAAGATCCGGATACCGCAAGTTCATAACCTGGCCTTCGGAGTATCTTCTGAAGAAGGGGTGTTATATGCCGTCCATGGATCTGGTGGAACTTTTCCTCTCTCTGGCTGACAAGTACGAGATGAAGTACTACTTCGGTCTGTATGACTCGGGAGTGTATTGGGATACCGGGAATATGATGGCTGAGGCTGAAGTGAACCAGTATGTGATAGAAGAGGTATGGAATCGTTACGGTCACCATAAGTCATTCAAAGGCTGGTATCTTTCCACTGAGATCAGCCGGGGGAATATGACTGCCATCCCTTGTTTCCACCAGATGGGCAAGCAGTGCAAGGACGTATCGGGGGGACTGCCTACTTTTATATCTCCCTGGATCGATGGCAAGAAGGCCGTGATGGCCGGAAGCGGGACTTTGACTAAGGCGGAAGCCGTATCTGTGGAACAGCATGAGAAGGAATGGGGTGAAATTTTCGACGGGATTCACGATGTGGTGGATGCCTGTGCATTTCAGGACGGTCATATAGATTATGATGAGCTGGATGCGTTCTTCTCGGTCAACAAACGTCTTGCTGACAAATACGGGATGGAGTGCTGGACGAATGCGGAATCCTTCGACCGCGATATGCCCATCAGTTTCCTTCCCATCAAGTTCGACAAGCTCCGTATGAAGCTTGAGGCGGCACGGCGCTGCGGGTATGACAAGGCCATCACTTTCGAGTTCTCCCATTTCATGTCTCCTCAGTCCGCCTACCTGCAGGCCGGGCATCTCTACGACAGGTATAAAGAATATTTCCAGATGTAATATGGACAACAGGAACAACATCCCCTATATCATTTTCCTCTCGATAGTGGCTGCTCTGGGAGGAATCCTTTTCGGATATGATACAGCCGTAATCTCGGGAACCACTACGGATGTGGCCTCACAGTTCGGGCTTGATGACATCTCTAAGGGATGGTATGTAGGCTGTGCCCTCGTGGGCTCCATCATAGGTGTGGCCGTGGCCGGTCTGATGAGCGATTATCTCGGACGGAAGAAGACGATGCTGATTTCAGCGGTTTTCTTCAGCGTATCTGCGATAGGATGCTGTATATGCGAGGGATTCAATGACTTGGTGGCATATCGTATCATCGGCGGTCTGGGTATAGGTATCGTATCCATAGTCTCTCCCATATATATATCCGAGATATCTCCTGCCAGAATACGCGGCACGATGGTCTCCCTTTATCAGTTGGCTGTCACTCTGGGTCTGATGCTGGCATATCTGGTGAATTATCTTATCCTGTCGAACGCACCTGAAGTCGAAGCGGCCGGTTTCATCAAATGGGCCTTTGTGGATGAAATGTGGCGGGGGATGCTGGGCTCGGAGACTGTAGTGACCCTGTTGTTCTTTATAATTCTGTTTATGATTCCGGAGAGTCCCAAGTGGCTGATGGTTAAAAAGCGGGAGCAGGAGGCGATGAAGGTTTTCGGCAGGCTTCGCTGCGATGAAGCAGGGGCTCGTGAAGAATTTTCCATTACCAAGTCCTCCATCGACGGTGAAGTCAAGTCGGAATGGTCGGCTCTGATGCATCCGGGCATCCGACGTGCCGTCCTGTTCGGATGTGCCATCGCCATCCTCGGGCAGTTTATGGGGGTCAATGCTGTTCTTTATTACGGACCGGATATTTTCGCGGATGCCGGTCTGGCTTCCAAGGATTCTTCGTTCTCTACCGTGTTGGTGGGTCTGGTGAATATGCTTACCACGGTTCTGGCCGTATTCATCATAGATAAGGTGGGCCGGAAGAAATTGATTTATTGGGGCGTGAGCAGCATGATAATCTGTCTGCTCTGCATAGCGGGCTATTTCGCCTTCGGCAGTGCATTGGGTATCAGTCCCGTAGTTCTGCTGATTCTCTTCCTGATGTACATTTTCAGTCAGGCCATCTCCATCAGTGCTGTGGTGTTCGTGCTTCTTTCGGAGATGTATCCGAATAAGGTGCGCGGCATCGCGATGTCCATAGCCGGGCTTTCTCTCTGGGTGGGAACTTACCTGATAGGGCAGTTCACCCCCTGGTGCATGACGAATCTTACCCCCGCCGGGACTTTCCTGTTCTTCGCAGTGATGTGCCTGCCATATATGTATATAATGTGGAAGAAGATACCTGAGACTACGGGAAAAACCCTCGAAGAGATCGAGGCTTACTGGAAACAGTGATGATGACCATCCCGTTGGAGTTGCAGATAAATTTGTTTATATTCGCCTGTTAACGTAAATAGGGCAGATTAGTTATGGTTATTTTCTATTTGATGGCGATAATCTTCGTCGCAGGCATCCTGTGTATCGCGCTGGAGGATGTCCTTAAGATCAACAAGGCCGCTGTTTCGGTCGGTATGTGCATCCTTCTCTGGGGACTCGTGATAACTCACGCGACAGGTGTGTTCGAAACCAATCCTCCGGAGTACCTCGACAACTATATCAAAGGGTTTCCGGAACTCCTCAGCATGCCCGTCGCCCAGAGGGCGATGATATATGTTGAGAAGACACTTGTCGAGTCGCTGGGTGATGTGTCCACCACTCTGTTCTTCGTATTGGCATCGATGGCCATCATCGAGGTGCTCGATTCTCACGGCTCGTTCAGAGTGATAACCAACTCGATACGCACCAGAAAGAAACGTTCTCTGGTATGGCTTGTCGCCGGCATCACATTCATGCTCTCCGCTCTTTTGGGTAATCTGGCCACAGTCATCGTGATGGTCGCCGTCCTGAGAAAAATATTGCCCGAGAGGGCTGACCGACTCATATTTTCATGTCTGGTCATCCTTTCTGCGAATGCCGGGGGGGCATGGTCTCCCATCGGAGATGTCACCACACTGATACTGTGGACCGGAGGAAATCTTTCGGCCGGCCATCAGATAGTGCATCTCTTCGTGCCCGCTTTCGTGATGATGGCCCTGCCGGCAGCCATAATCGGTCTTCTGTCGTTCAGAAAGGGAGAAGAATTCGCGGAGTTGACCGCCGGAGATGCCTCTATGCTTCCCGCATATATCACTCCGAAGTTCCAGACCTCCCTGCTGTCTGTCGGTCTCTTTTTCCTGGCTATGATACCGGTGTTTCAGACTACGATAAGCCTCCCGCCGTATATGGGCGCCCTGTTGGGACTTGTCGTCCTGTGGATGATGACGGACATCAAGGCTTCGGGCTCCACCGATCCCCGGGCATCCGAACTGAAGGTCTCCAGACTTTTCAGTCATCTCGACCTTTCCACCGTCTTTTTCTTCCTTGGTATCCTTATGTCGGTGAACGCTCTCAAGACTGTCGGTGTCCTCACTGCGCTGTCCAACGGACTGAGTTCTGCTTTCGGAAATGTCAGTTCCATAGCATTCGTTCTGGGAATATGCTCGTCATTCCTCGATAACGTGGCTCTCGTAGCTGCCACCATCGGTATGTATCCTATCCAGCAGGCCGGCGAGTTCATGATGAACAGTTCATTCTGGACATTCCTTGCGTACTGTGCAGTAACCGGAGGCAGCATCCTGATCATCGGTTCCGCATCCGGAGTTACCGTAATGGGGCTGGAGAAAATAGAATTCGGTTATTATTTCAAGAAGATTACGCCTCTGGCCATCCTCGGGTATCTGGCCGGTTCGGGTGTCTATCTTTTGCTGTTCGCCTGACAGCACATAATAGAGAAATCCCCCTGTCCGCTTCAGTGTCAGACAGGGGGATTTCTTTATTGATTTATTTATGCCGCTTTACTCAGCTCCGCCTCCCAGAGCGCTGTAGAGGGAGACGATCGCCTGCATCTTCTTCGCCTGGTTGGCTATGAGGTTCAGTTTGGCATCGAAGAACGAGTTGTATGCGATAAGAACATCGAGATATGTCTTGTCGAGACTGTTCTTCATGAGGTATTCCGTATCTATTCTGGCCCTGTCCAGATGGAGGACCTGGGCAGTGTAGAATACGGCTTTGCGTTCACTGGCATTATAATCGGAGAGTGCATTGTTCACTTCGTTACCTGCATTCAGGATTATCCTGTCGAAGTTGAGCCGTGCTTCACGCTGCCGGCTCTCGGCCACTTTCAGATTGGCCCTGTTCTGTCCTCCGTTCAGTATGGGGGCCACCAGTCCGGCACCGATGCCGGTGAGCGCCGACATGGGCGAGAATTCACCGGTAACAGGATTTACCAGACTGAACGCTCCTGTAATGGAGAGGACCGGGAAGAAGTTGAGCAGGGCTCCGCGGGTGGCATAATGAGCGAGTTCGAGGTTTCTCTCTGCTGCCATTACATCCGGACGGCGGGTAAGCATCTGTACGGGTATGCCTACGGCAATAGTTTCAGGCACCTGCTGTTCTATGAGTTTCCCGCGCGGGATTTTGGGATTCGGCGTGGAACACAACATGAGGGACAGTGCGTTTTCCGTTTGGGTGATCTGATTCCGGATCTCGGCGATTTGGGACATTACGTTGTTGTAATTGGCCTCGTACTGGGAAACTGCCACCTGATCCGTCATTCCCGCTTCTTTCATCGCTGTAACCGTTATCACGGATTTCTTCCAGGTCTGTTCCATCTCCAGAGCCGTGTTGAGTTCGGAATCGAGCATCAGGAGGGTGAAGTATGTGTTTGCGACACCGGCTATCAGCGATGAACGGACTGCCCTGTAATAGTCTTCTGTCTGTTCTTTGGTGGCTTTGGCCGATTTCAGGTTATTCGTGAGCCTGAAGAACGAGAGCTGCCAGCTGGCGGTGACGTTCAGGTTATAGTTGTAGCTCGTATTGCCTTCGCTGAAACTTGCTCCGATACTGGCCGGGTTCGTGTAGGTACCTATGCCGAGGTTCGGGATATATGCCAGTTTCGCTCCCATAACCATCGCCTCGGCCTGCCGGATGTGCTCGTGGGCCACCAGAAGGTCCGTATTGCGCGTCAGCGCGGTATCAATCAGATTCTGGAGGTGAGGGTCAGTGAAAATCCCTTTCCAGTCCAGATTCGCCAGATTGGCCGACGTGTCGGAGAGGACGGCGTCCCCGTAAAGAGCATCGGGTACCTGCCCGACTGGTTCGTATTTTCCGAGGGCTGCGCAGGAGGTAAGCAGTGCTGCCGCGCAGAGTATAAATAAACTATTCTTCATCATCGTCTTCGATAGCGGGTTTGATTTTATCCTGTATTTTCTGGAATGTGGTGTATGTTACCGGTGTGATGAACAGAAGTCCTACCGTTCCGACGAGCATACCCACGATGGTCCCGAGACCGAGCGAGAAGTTACCCATACCGCCTACACCTCCGATGGAGAGGACCATAGGTGCCAGACCGATAATCATGGTGCCTGCTGTCATAATGATAGGTCTGAGCCGGTCACCTGCAGCTGCCATGGAAGCCTGTTTTATCTCCATTCCTTCCTTATGGTGCTCTACGGCATACTCGGTGATAAGAATGGCAGTCTTGGAGAGCAGACCGATCAGCATGATTACACCGGTTTGGACATAGATGTTGCTTTCCAATCCCACGAGCCATGACACTCCGAATGACGCCGCGAGTCCGAGCGGTACGGAGAGCAATATCGCGAATGGTATCACGAGGCTTTCGTAGAGGGCTGCCAGGATGAGGAAGATGATGAACGAGCAGAGAATCAGCGCCAGTCCCAGACCGCCCTGACTGTTCTGTTCGCGTGCCATGCCGGCGAAGTCGATTCCGTAACCCTCGGGGAGATATTCCCTGGAGGCTTTTTCGAGGACGGCGAGTGCTTCACCGGTGCTCATGTTCGAAGATGCCTGGACGTTGATGGAGATGAATTTGTTGAAAGTCTTGATGGCTTCGGGGCCATAGATTCTCTTCAGGTTGACGAAACTGCTCAGAGGAGCCATCTCGCCGTTCTTGGTTCTGATGGAAATCTGATCGAGAGAGAATTCATCCCTCCTGCTGTCGGCATCAGCCTGGACCATGACCTTGTAAACTTTCGAGTAGAGGTTTATGTCGTTTACATAGGCCCCTCCGTAGTAGGCACCGATGGTGCCGAGGACATCCTTCGGGGTGAGGCCTGCACGCAGACATTTGGCCACGTCCACTGAAACCTGCCACTGGGGGAAATCTATGGTGAATGCCATGAAGCCGTAAACGCCGTCCTTTGCGATGTCGTTGATGAAGTTGAACGTGACGTCATACAACTCCTCGATGGTGCCTCCGCGCCTGTCCTGGACATACATGTCGATACCGTTGCTGGTACCGTATCCGGGAATCATAGGAGTCGAGAAAACCATACATGTGGCTTCCTCATATTTCTTGGTGGCGTTTGTAATGGTATTATACAGATTTCCGTAGGATGTTTCACCTCCCCGTTCCTCCCAAGGGTCCAGTTTCAGGAAGATGATGCCCGACGTCGAGGATGCACCGGAAGTGAATCCGTATCCGGTCGTGCCGCATACTTCCTGTATCCCTTCTATTTTTCCGAGATCATCGGCCAAACTGTTGAGGGTCTTGTTGGTCTCGTTCAAAGATGTCCCCGGAGGGGTGCTCATCTCGACGATCAACAGACCGTTGTCTTCGGTAGGAACCAGTCCTTTGGGCATCTTGTCCATGAAAAAGACGAAAGCTATGACTCCGATGACGAGGACACCCCAGATGAGAGGTTTGCGGCCGAGATATTTGCCGATGCTGTTCTGATAGCTGTTGCTGAATTTGGAGAAGAATCCGTCGAACCAGCGGGCATATTTCTGCTTGAACGTGAGTTTCTGGCCTTCGGCGGGTTTATGGATGGGTTTGAGCATCAGTGCACATAGAGCCGGGACAGTGGTGAGGGCGTTCAAGGCGGAGATACCCACGGCCACGGCCATGGTCAGACCGAACTGACGGTAGAATACGCCGGTGGTGCCTCCGAGGAAAGATACGGGGATGAACACTGCCATGAAGACGAGTGAGGATGTGATTACAGGCATCATCACGTTCTGTACGGCATTTTTAGTGGCTTTGTACGGGTCGAGGAAGCCTTTTTCGAATTCGGCGTGCACTGCCTCGACCACCACTATGGAGTCATCGACGACAGTCCCGATCACCAGCACCAATGCGAACAGCGTCAGCAGGTTTATGGAGAACCCTACGATGGTCATGAAGGCGAACGTACCGATAAGCGATACCATAATGCTTATGAAAGGAATCAGGGTGCTCCTGATGTCTTTCAGGAATATCAGCACGATGAGGATAACCAGGAGGATGGCGTCTCTCAAGGTCTCGAGAACCTGTTCCATCGATGCATAGAGGAAGTCGTTGGTGTTGTTCAGGACAGCGATTTCGATCCCGCTGGGGGATTCTGCCTTGATCTGGTCCAGAGCTTTGGTTATCTCCTCGTTCACGGCGGTGGCGTTCGATCCGGCTGACTGGTAGGCGATACACATCACACCGGGATGGCCGTTCGTGTATCCGACGAAGTTGTAACTTTCACTGCCCAACTCTATGGTGGCGATATCTCTCAGACGGAGGATATTGCCCTGCTTGTCCGCTTCGATGATGATGTTTTCGAACTCCTGAGTGGTCTTGAGTCGTCCGGTATATTTCATCGTATACTGGTACGTCTCGTCGGAATCCTTGCCGAGAGAACCTGTAGCGGCTTCTATGTTCTGGGTGGCCAGGGCGTCGAGAACATCTGAAGGGTTGAGACCGTGCTGTGCGAGGGCGGCGGGATTCAGCCATATCCTCATGGAATACTGGCTGCTGAACATCTTGAACTCTCCGATACCGTTGATTCTCTGGATGACCGGCTTCACATTGATGGAGGCGAAGTTGCTGAGGAAGGCTTCATCGTATGTGTCATCCGGTGAGTAGATTGAGAAAATCTGCAGCATGGAATTCTGCCGCTTTTCCACAGATACGCCATTTTGTGTGACTTCTTTGGGAAGCTGGGACAGGACTTTCTGGACTCGGGTGTTTACGTTCACCGTCGCCATATCGGGGTTCGTCCCCTGTTCGAATACCACGCTGATGTCCACGTCACCGGAGTTCGAAGCGGTGGAGTTCATGTAAATCATGTGCTCGACACCGTTGATGGATTCTTCCAGAGGGGTGATGACGGAGTTGATGATAGTCTGCGCATCGGCACCGAAATACGAGGCGCTTACACTGACGGTAGGAGGTGCGATGTCCGGGTACTGCTCGATAGGGAGAGAGAAAAGACTCAAGACTCCCACCAGCACTATCAGGACGCTGATGACGCCCGAAAGAATAGGACGTTTGATGAAAGTGGTAAGTTTCATGACTCAACTATTTGATGATTTCTACCGGGTCTCCGTTTTTGAGTTTGTTGATGGTACTTGTGATCATGTCTCCTGCCTTGACGGACATTTCGCCGTTTTCGTCAGGAATAATCATCCACTGGCTGTTATTTATTCTGGAGGCGTTTACCTGAACCTGTTCGAGGACACCGTCGCGGATGACGAATACGAAAAGCTTGTCCTGAATCTCCTTCATCGACGTTCTCGGCACCACGATGACGTCGTCAACCATCATTTTGAACACTACCTTACATGAACCTCCCGAAAGGAGTTCCTTGTCAGGGTTCGGGAAGATGGACCTTACGGGCAGTGCTCCGGTCTCCTGTGAAATGAGACCGCTGATGGAATGTACGGTGCCGGTATGTTCATAAGTTTTCCCCAGGTTCGTGATCAGTGTGATTCCGGGGAGATCGCCTGTGGATCTCTTCTTGGCGAAGGATTCCGAGTTGTGGAAAAGCTCGAGATAGGTGTTCTCGGGCACGGAGAAATCCGCATATATCTGGGAATTGTCCGATACGATGGTCAGCGGTTCCGTCATCTGGGGGCTTACAAGACTTCCCACCTTGAAAGGAAGGTTTCCGATATGGCCCTTGCCCATGGTGCGGACCTTGGTATAGGAGAGGTTGTTTTCCGCATCCTTGAGGGCTGCCATCGCCTGACCGAGTTCCGCGGCGGATGTCACAACTTGGTTCTTGGCGAGATCGAGCTGGTATTTGCTGATGATATCCCTGTCGTACAGATTCTGCTTGCTTTCAAGCGTGAGTTTGGCGTTCTCCAGCTGGGCTTTGTTCACCTCGACCTGTGCCAGGGCCCTGTTGTATGCGGCCCGGTATGTCACATCATCGATTTCGAAGAGGACATCGTTGACATTTACTTGTTGTCCTTCAGTTACTTTGATTTTGGTGATGCGGCCGCTGACCTGAGGGAAAATGGCGACATCCTGAATACCCTTTATCGTAGCGGGATAAGCGTAATCGATGACACAGGAAGTGTCCTTCAGTGTGATGGCGTGTACCTGTACCTTGACAGGGGTATCGTTCTGAACTGACTTGCATGAGAAAGCCCAAAGGACTCCTGCGGCAAGCGCCGGGATAAGTAAAAGATGTTTCATTTGCTTTTTTTATGTGATTTTTGCTTTTTTCAATTTCTGCAGTCATTCACAGCCGGCGGCCGGCTTCAGGCTCAAATCTCACTTGTGAAACCCAACTCACAAATATATGAAAAGATTTTGACAATACGGAGGCAGGTACTGTAAGTGTCCCCCGCGGAACTTATATGCGTGGGAATATGATGCTTTTCTGATGATGCGGGATGATTGCGATAATCAGGATTGTTGCTATATTTGCAGCGGAATAACTTAATAACAGATAATGTCATGAACCTTAGAATCATTAAGAAAGACATAGTTTTCTTTACGGAAGAATTCGTTTCGGATGCTTTCCTGAGTCTTAACTTTACGGAGGACGATGCCAGAAAAGATAAAGTGGTAGGCCTGATCAATGATGCGTTGAATCTCGAGGATGAGACCAGAACTGTCATAAGCCATCCGGAAGGGGACAGGCGTGCGTTTTATCGTGGTGTCTATGAGAACTATCTGAAGGCGCTGGACGCTCTCTACGACAAGTTGAGCGAAACCAACCGTCCCGCAGCCGAGTAATTCTTTCCCAGCCTGAGAAGAGCTTTCCGACCTGATGTGGGAAAGCTCTTCTGCATTGTTCGTCCAGATATTGCCGCGGCATGAAGAGAATACTCCTGACTGTTCTGGTGTGGATACTCCCTGTTGTGACGCTCACGGCGCAGACCGCAGGCGGGAGCACCTTCAGAATATCCCTTCTCACCTGTTCCTCCGGAACCGACATCGCGTCCGCTTACGGCCATTCGGCCATCCGGGTGACGGATCCCGTTTCCGGAGCCGACATGGTTTTCAACTACGGTTCCTATAATTTCGAAGAGCCCCATTTCGTGTACAAATTCATGAGGGGACGGCTCGACTATATGCTTGCAGTGTCTTCTTTCGAGGCTTTCATGAACGCATACCGGCGGGAGAACCGCTCGGTGGATGAATGTGTGTTGAACCTGACTCCCGAGCAGGAGGTCGCGGTGTATATTTTTCTGGTGAACAACTATCAGGGGCGGAACCGTTTCTACCGATACGATTATTTTTCCGACAACTGTGCCACCCGCATCAGGGATATCCTCATCGGTTCGGAATCCGTCACGGGCGGGATATTGCCCGAAGGGCAAACTTCCATATATACGTACCGTACCGCCATCGGCAGTCTGTGCATCGGAGATGAAAAATGGCTGCAGTTCGGGCTGGACATCCTTCTCGGAGCGCGCATTGACAAACCCCTCTCCGTGGAGGAGGAGATGTTCCTGCCTTCCCTGCTGGAGAAGCACCTTCTCGAAAGTAAGGATATGGCCTCCGGCAATGGAATCCTGTTGGGAAAGGAGAGAATCCTGGCCTGTCAGCCCGTCGGTTCTACCCGTGCGGAACGCTTCCTGAAGAGTCTCACTTCACCTGTCGCGGTGTTCTCGGCGTTATGTCTGGCATTTTGCCTGCTGATCGTTTTCTCCGCTTCGCGGGACAAGGTGGCTGTCCGCTTTTCCAGGGCGGTGTCCCTGCTGGTCGGGCTCGCGGGGGCTCTGGTGTTGTTCATGTGGCTGGGGACAGACCATTACTGGACGAAGGAGAATTGGAATCTGCTCTGGGCCGATCCGCTCTTTCTGGTCCCGGCGGTAATCAGGCGGGGGAGGATACGTGAAATCAGTTTGTGCGTTCTCTCGGCCATAGCTCTCGTCCCGTTGCCGTTGTGGGGTGTCATCCCGCAGCAGCTGAACCCTGCGGTGCTTCCTCTCGTGGCTCTGATGGTTCTGGTGTGTGCCGCCGTGATGTTGTGCGGGACGGAACGGGTTGTCGATTCGAAATACAAAACAGTTTCAAAAATAAGGAAAAGATGATAATAGATTCACTTCAGAGTTTTGAGAGATATGTCGGGATACACGAGCATTTCCCGAAAGTTTATGACTTTTTGAAGAAGAATGACCTGCATTCGTTGGAGATCGGGAAGTACGACATCGACGGTCGGAACGCTTGGGTCTCCATCACGGAATGTGATGCCAAGGGACTGGATGCCGCACCGGTGCTTGAGGTTCACGACTCGTATATAGACATCCACGTTCCTCTGAACACTGTCGAAACCATCGGCTGGAGAGACCGCGCCAGATGTTCCGGAGCGGATGTGGAATATGATGCCGAGAATGATTTCGCCGAGCTCAAGGAAGAACCTGAAGTGTTCGTGAGTGTCGATCCGGATAATTTCGTGATTTGCTTCCCGAAGGATGCGCACGCTCCGCTGATGGGTACCGGCGTCATCAGGAAAGCGATTTTCAAAGTGCGTGTGTAGCTCATCCCTGTAAAGTGACCGGGTCGTTTCATAATGGCTCCCAGATACAACTCCTATGTAGGCTATTTCAGGCGGGTTTACGGCGAACGTCTCCAGAAGGTGGTCGTGGATGCCGGTTTCACCTGCCCCAACAGGGACGGGAAGGTCTCTGTCGGAGGGTGCACGTATTGTGACAATGCCGCTTTCCATCCCGCCTACAGTACCCGTGAAATATCCATTGCCAGGCAGATAGATGAGGGGATAGATTTCCATCGCGTGCGTTACCGCAATGCGGAACGTTTCCTGGCCTATTTCCAGCCCTATTCGAACACTTATGCTCCGCTGGATGTCCTCCGCACCCGTTATGAGGAAGCGCTGGCTCACCCGCGCGTGGCCGGTATCGTCATCGGAACCCGTCCGGACTGTGTGGACGGGGAAAAACTGGATTATCTCGCCTCGCTCGCCAAAGAACATATAGTGATAGTGGAGTACGGCATCGAATCGTGTTACGACGCCACTTTGAAACGGATAAACAGGGGGCACGATTTCGCCGCGGCGGCCAGGGCTGTGGCGGATACGGCATCGAGAGGTATCCGGACGGGTGCCCACTTCATTCTGGGACTGCCCGGAGAGACGAAGGAGCAGATGCTGGACATGGCCGGGATAATCAACCGCCTGCCTCTGCACAGCGTGAAGTTCCATCAGCTGCAGATCGTGAAGCATACTGCGATGGAGAAGGAATTCGCTTCCCGCCCGGAGGATTTTGTCCGGTTTTCCCTGGAAGAATACATCGATTTTTTCGTGGATATACTGGAAAGGTTGAGGCCGGACCTGTATATAGAACGCTTCGCCGGGGAAGTGCCTCCCAGATTCGTCAATTCCACTCCCTGGGGGCTCATCCGTAATGTGGAACTGCTCAGGATGCTGGAGAAGAGACTGGAGGAGAGGGACACTTTCCAGGGGAGACTTCAAAACAGTTTCTAAGTTTGTTTTTTTGACAAGTGTCGGCTATATTTGCAAGTTAAATAGTCATCATAATTGACGGCTGTCGTATAACGATTCCTAACGAGTTCTCAATATGCAAGTTTTGACAAATAATCTGATTCCGGAAGGTCTGACATTCGATGATGTCCTCCTGGTTCCGGCCTATTCCGATGTCCTGCCACGTGAAGTGGACTACACGACTAATTTTACCCGCGATCTGGTATTGAAGTCCCCGATCGTATCCGCAGCCATGGATACCGTGACGGAAGCAGAAATGGCTATCGCACTGGCTCGGGAGGGCGGAATAGGAGTCATCCATAAGAATATGCCTATCGAGAGGCAGATGGAGCAGGTCCGCAAGGTGAAGAGAGCGGAGAACGGTATGATTTACGATCCGGTCACCATCAGCCCGGACGCTACCGTCGGTGATGCGCTGAATCTGATGCGTGAAAACCATATCGGAGGGATACCTGTCACTGATGAGCACAGGACGCTCTGCGGTATAGTGACGAATCGGGACCTCCGTTTCCATGATAACAATTCCACCCCTATCCGGGATGTGATGACGTCTGAGAACCTGGTTACCGCCAGGAAGGGAACGGATTTGAGGGAAGCCCAGAACTTGCTCCGCAAGTACAAGATAGAGAAACTTCTGGTAGTGGACGAAAACGGAAAACTCGCGGGTCTGATTACCTACAAGGATATAATGAAGGTGAAGGATAACCCCATCGCATCGAAGGACTCGAAGGGTCGCCTTATGGTGGCGGCTGCGTTGGGAGTGAATTCCGAAACTCTCCTGAAGGCGGAGATGCTGATTTCTTCCGACCCTGACGCCATCGTGATGGATACCGCCCACGGTCATTCGGAATTCGTGCTCAAGACTATCAGGAAGGTGCGCGCCGCCTTCCCCCATATCCAGATAGTGGCAGGAAACGTGGCTACCGGAGAAGCTGCCCTGGCACTGAAGGAGGCAGGTGTGGACGCCGTGAAGGTCGGTATAGGCCCCGGTTCCATCTGCACCACCCGTGTGGTGGCCGGAGTGGGAGTGCCCCAGTTGTCTGCCATAATGCTCGCCTCCGAAGCATTGAAAGGGACAGGAATCCCCGTAATCGCTGATGGAGGGATCCGCTATTCCGGAGATATAGTCAAGGCTCTTGCCGCAGGCGCAAGCACCATAATGGCAGGCTCGCTCTTCGCGGGCACCGCCGAATCACCGGGAGAGACCATCATCCTGAACGGACGAAAATTCAAATCATACCGTGGTATGGGTTCCCTCGAAGCTATGCAGAAAGGTTCCAAGGACAGATATTTCCAGGATATGGAGGAAGATATCAAGAAACTTGTGCCTGAGGGTATCGTGGCGCAGGTGCCGTTCAAGGGGACACTTGCGGAAGTGGTGTACCAGCTGCTCGGAGGCCTCAGGGCTGGTATGGGATATTGCGGAGCGCATAATCTCGAAGAACTCAGGAATGCCCGCTTCGTAAGGATTACCAGTGCCGGTTTCGTGGAGAATCATCCTCACGACGTTACCATTACCAAGGAAGCACCGAATTACAGCAGGTAATATTCCTAATGAATAAGTACCGTCCTCTTTTGATATCACTGCTCGGCCTCTGTCTGACGGCTTCGTGCCAGCTGGTGGACAGATTTCTCAATGGAGACGTGCTGGCCCGTGCCGGAAAGGATGTCCTCTACTCCCGTGAAGTGTTGGACCTGCTTCCGAAAGGGTGCTCCCCTGAGGACAGCGCACATATCATAAGGCAGTACATAGACTCCTGGGCCACCAGATGTCTTCTTCTGGATCAGGCGGAGAACAGGCTTTCGAAGGAGGAACGGAACATTGACCGCGAATTGGAAGAACTCCGTACCCATTTGTTGGTGTACAGGTATGAAATGCTCTATGTGGATTCTAAATTGGACACGATGATAACCGGACAGGAATGTCAGGATTACTATCAGGAGAATCCGCAGAGTTTCATCTCCGACACTTACGTAATAACCTGCAGGTATGTCGGAATCTCCCTTTCTTCACCGAATCTTCAGGTGGTGAAGAAGTTGTTCTTTTCCGAAGGTCAGGATGACCTGGAAGAACTCAAGAAGGTGTGTTACAGTTCCGCGGACAAATTTTTCTGTTACGATGACTGGATTTCCCTGGAGGACATCTCCCGGGAACTCGGGCAGAGTCTTTCGCACTGCGAAGATATTTTGAACGGTTCAGACAGGATAATCATCGAAAGGGACGGAACTCTGCAGATGGTATATGTCACTGCCAAGGTGCTTCCGGGGCAGGTCTCCCCATTCTCCTACTGTCGGGAGAAAATAGAAGATATCATCCTCAGCAGAAGAAAACAGGAACTGCTCGCCAATTTGGAACGAAATCTGCTGAACGAAGCCAAAAGTTCAGGGAAATTGATCATATATAAGTCAGAATGAAAATGAAATCACTCTTACGCACCATTTTGTGTTCCGTCATGCTTATGACGGCTCTCCAATCCGTACAGGCACAGGTATATCAGAATGTGATCGACCGTACCATAGCCGTCGTGGGTAACGAAATGATTCAGCTCTCACAGATAGAATCGGAAGCGCAGATGCTTCAGTTCCAGGGATATACTACAGACAGGAACATCAGATGCATGGTATTCGAGAATATGCTGGAATCCAAACTGTTCCTTATGCAGGCACGTCTGGACTCCCTTGAAGTGAATACGGATATGGTGGAGGCGAATCTGAATGACAGGGTAAACAATATCATGAGCCAGCTCGGAGGCGAGAAGGAGACTGAGGAGTATTTTGGCAAGAATATGTACAAACTGCGTCAGGAGTGGAGGGAGACCCTCAACGAGCAGTCTCTGGTCCAGCAGATGCAGCAGACTGTGGCAGGTAAAGTTACTGCTCTGACACCCAAGCAGGTGTCAGAGTTCTACAAAAGGACTCCGAAGGATAGTCTGCCTGAAGTGCCGACACAGTATCAGATCAGTCAGATAGCGGTGTATCCTGACAGGAAGAAAGCGGAGATGGCCGTGAGGGAACGTCTTCTTGAATTCCGTGAAAGGGTGGCCGCCGGTGAGAAATTTTCGATGCTGGCCACGCTCTATTCCAAAGATCCGGGAAGTGCCATAAAGGGCGGGGAACTCGGGATGGCGTCCAAAACTATTTTCTGGCCTGCTTTTTCGGATGCGGCGATGTCGTTGAAGGTCG
>DCIQ01000125.1 GCA_002317435.1 Bacteroidales bacterium UBA1722
CAGATGGATAGGTACGAACTATGCCTTGGGTAATCTGGTGGATGTCACTATAGATTCCGGTGGAGGACAGTCTGCGACTCTCCTTTTATATTCGGATACCAGAACATGGGAAGAACGCTCCGGTGAAATAGATACTGCCGGCCGGCTGGTATTCACCCTGAAGGGAGTCTGGTCACCGGTTCCCAGATCGTCGGTGCAATATGGTTTTTCATGGACATTCTCCTGGATGGATGAAAATCGGCAGAGGTATGAAGGAAGTATGGAATGGGATAACCGGAAAATGACTATCTGCCTGGACGGGAGTTATTTTCCGGCCTGTCAGGTCGAATAAGCTGTCTTTTTTCAGTTCTGTACTCTATGGAACTTCACAGGATTCTGCTCGCTTTTGACTCATATAAGGGCTGCCTCAGCTCTTTGAATGTCGCAGAGGCGGCAGCCACAGCTCTCTCCGTAGTCCTTCCCGGATGTGAGGTGGTGAAGATCGGAATCGCTGACGGGGGAGAAGGTACCGTGGATGCCGTCATAGAAAGGCTTGACGGCACGAAAATATGCGCAGCAGTATCGGATCCGCTAGGGCGGCCCATAAAGGCGGAATACGGTATAGCCGGAAGACTGGCCATCATCGAATCAGCTGCAGCCTGCGGTCTCACCCTTCTGAAAAAAGAGGAAAGGAATCCTCTGAATACCACCTCAAGAGGTCTCGGAGAATTGATACTGTCCGCTATAGATCACGGCTGTACTGAATTCATCATAGGTTTGGGCGGCAGTGCCACGAATGACGGAGGACGCGGGATGGTGGAGGTGCCCGGATTCTTGGAAAAAGCCCGCGGGCTGAAATTCACCGTGGCCTGTGACGTCGACAATCCATTTGTCGGTGCACGCGGTGCAAGCCGTATCTTCGGACCGCAGAAAGGGGCGTCGCCGAAAGATGTGGAAGTCCTGGAAAAGAGACTTTCGGTCTATGCCGCAGAGATATCGGACCGGACCGGAACCGATGTCAGGAATATGCCTGGTGCGGGTGCCGCCGGAGGGTTGGGCGGTGCATTCAAGGCCTTCCTGGGTGCAGAACTGAAAAGAGGTGTCGATATGGTATTGGATACGCTCCGGTTCGATGAACTTCTTTCAGGCACAGATCTGATAATCACCGGAGAGGGCTGCTCCGATGCCCAGACCCTGATGGGTAAATGTCCTGTCGGAGTGCTCCGCCGGGCGGGTGATATCCCGGTGCTCCTTATGAGCGGTGCTGTCCGCGACCCCGGAATCCTACAGAATGCCGGATTCCGGGAACTTCTGGCCGTAACCCCTGAAGATATGGACCTCTCCGAAGCGATGGCTCCCGAAACCGCCGGACGGAACATCATCAATACACTTACCGGCTACTTCTCAAATGCCGGATGGCAGTAGCCATATCAGAAGAAGTGTGAGTTTCATAGTCGAGGAAACCGACAAAAGGGGAGTTTATTCAGACATCGAACCTTTCTACCTATGGTTCTAACCTGCACTATTCATACTAATTCATCTTCCGGGAATAGACTTCCTGCCGGAATAAAGGGTTTACTGAATTTATTCATAGGCAGAGATAAGAATTTCTTGGAGTCCGCGGATTATTTGCTTATTTTTGTTCACAACCGGATTCCGGTTTGGTTAGATGTCATCAATAAATAAAAAGAAATGCATAGAAGAAATTTCCTTAAAGCATCAGCCCTCGGACTGGCCGGGAGCATGATGGCGCCCTCACTGATGGCAGCGGAACCTGCTGCCGCCGGCACTTCAAAATCCGGCAAGAAATCCGCCAACGGTAAGATAAACATGGGATTCATCGGTCTCGGACAGCAGGCCAACTGGCTGTGTTCATGTTTCCTCCAGATGGACGACGTACAGGTGGTGGCCGGATGTGATGTCTATGACATCAAGCGTGACCGTTTCTACAATAAAGTCAACGATTACTATCTCGGGAAGGGGATGAAGAAATGTGCCCCCGCCATGTACGAGGACTATCAGGAGCTTCTGGCCCGTCCGGACATCGACGCGGTGGTCATCGCCGTGCCCGACCATCAGCACGCCATCATCGCGATAGCCGCCTGCAAGGCCGGTAAGGACGTGTATCTCGAGAAGCCGATGACCCTCACCATCTACGAAGGGAAACAGCTGTGCAAGGCTGTGCGCAAATATAACCGCATCCTCCAGATGGGCAGCCAGCAGCGGTCCGACGCCGAATTCATCCACGCAGCCAATATTGCCCGTGAGGGCCTGCTCGGAAAGATCATAAAGGTTAAGGCCCACGTCGGCCGTTTCAACGGAACCCCGTTCCCCCAGGAATACACCGCTCCGGCCCAGCCTGTTCCCGAAGGGCTCAACTGGGACAAGTGGCTCGGACCTCTCGATCCTGCGAAGGTGAAATATTTCCCCAACATAGACCCTCTGCTGGACAGTGAAGGTAGCGAAGGAATGTGGGGAGAATGGCGCTACTACCGTCCTACCGGCGGCTGTATGATGACCGACTGGGGTGCGCATATGTTCGATATCACCCAGTGGGTGCTCGGAAAGGACCTCTCCGGTCCGGTGGAAGTGATCCCCGGCGGATACAGCTACTATCAGGCTCTCACCTACCGTTATGACAACGGTATCGAAGTGGAGGAGACCGAATTCGATGATGAGGGTCCCGGAGTGAAGATTTACGGAGAGAACGGATGGCTTGCAGTCCATCGCGGACACATCTATGCTTCAGAGCCGAAGTTCGAAACCAGCCCCGCCGGCGCGGAGATACCGTATGAAGGGATTCCGGATCACCGCAGAGCCTTCATCGAGGCCGTGAAGTCCCGCATAGACCCCAATACTCCGGTGGAGATAGGTCATTCATCCTGCACGATGTGCAATATCGGCAACATCGCCAACGATCTGGGCCGTCCCCTCGTCTGGAATCCCATCGTCCAGAAGTTCATGAACGACGACCAGGCCAACAAGATGATGCACTATCAGTACCGCAGCGGATACGAGCACCTTCTTGAAGTCTGACGGATTCGTTCCGGCAGGGTGCGCAGCATCTAAATGACTTTTTCGTGCGTAAACCTGCGGAAACTGATGAAATTTTAGTGTTTCCGCAGATTTACGCACGAAATCAAGGATTTTTTCAAATGGGGAAGTTCACACTGTAATTTATGGCTCTTTCACTGTACCGGACGCGAAAAGCAGCATATTGACCACTTCCGGTGTCAGCAGCTTTCGGGGAGTCTCTTTGTAATCAAATTCGTGCATATCCGTTCTTTGTTTATCGCAAAAGCAAATATAGCGAGCCGGTCTCCAGATAATCATAGCGGCCATCCGCGACAAGATATTTCACGGCTGAACGGGCCGCCGGGCAAAACTCGATTTCATCAAAGACAATGACTGATTCCCTGGGATATAGTTTGGTCGAATAGAATGTGCTCAGATATGTGAAAAGCATATCGAGGTTGTCCTTATAATTTTTGAACAGGTCTTTTATATCTTCGCCAACCTTGAAGAAGTCGATGATGATGCAACTTCTATATTCCCGGCGGGCAAACTCTTCCACAAGATAGCTTTTACCAACGCGCCTTGCACCTTCTATCATCATGGCAGATTTCCCGTTACGTTTATTCTTCCACGTCAGCAATTCATCAGTAACCGTCCACTTCTCCGCCATCCCCTCCAGAATGCCGTCTGACGGGGATTTTAATTTTTGCGTATTCTGTATTTTTTGATTTTGGGAGGTCTTACAGGCTGCAATAGCAGGGAAGCAGGGTCGTTTTGTCCATTTGTTCATCACTCCCTTTGAGTTTGTCCAAAAGGAATCGGATATACTTTTCCGGAGACAGGCCGTTCAGCTTGCAGCTTTCAATGAGCGAGAACATGAAGGCATTGTCCAGGGCCGAGGATTCGCTTCCGATGTTCGATGCCGTCTTGAGATTCATCTTGATATGCTTGCACATCTGTTCGGCCAGATTGTTGCTCAGCTCCACGTTGCCGTTTTCCAGAACGTGTTTCATGTCCTGCCATTCTGCCAGAGCGTATTTCAGAGCCTTGGTCATGAGTTCCCCGCATCCGGCATACTCCAACCCCTGATACATGAGGAGACGCTCCTCTATGCCGGCCATGATATCGGCGGTGCTTCCTTTCCTGAGACGCTCGATATAACGTTCGTCGGCCGTCATCCCCATCTTCTTGCAGTGGTACTCAATGGCGAACAGCTTCCCGATCTCCTCTATGAACCACATGGCCCTTTCCTGATCCTCTCCCAATGCCTCTATGAATACTCTTCGGATATGAACAAGGCAGCTTGAACGCCTGGGGCCTTCCATTATGTCCTTTCCGCTCAGTACTTTATAGACGACGTATCCGTCGGTGGTGAAGAAGCCGACATAGTCCTTCAGATAGGATTCTATGGCCTTCAGGCCCCTGCTTCCGTTTTCATAGACGAACCACACCAGCTTCATCACATTGGCCCGGACCACCCACATATACTTCTTCCTGTACGACTTCTCTCCGGTAGTATTGTCGATGATGCCCACCAGCAGCGGAGTCTCGTCCATCATCCAGTACTTGGCCAGCCTGATGGCCTTGCTCCATGTTTCCGACATCCTCTCCCTGAGCCATTCAATGGCCCTGTGGAGTATGTCCCCCAAAGTGCTCTTGCTGATCCTGAAGCCGAGATGGCGGAGCTTCACCACTATCTGGTCGAACGGAACGTTGTAACAGTATTTCTCCAGCAGGGCGTATGACAGCATGTCCGTGCCGAATGTGCATCCCGGAACAGGATGGTCCAGATTAAGGATGGATGATGTACGGTAGTCCGCCCTGTCGGCTGACCTCACCGTAGCGGTCTCGTAGATGTGCTCCTCTATCCTCGCCGGATGCATGATTATGACCTTGATGCGGCTGATGTCTATCTGTCCGTTCCGCGTCACGAAGTACTCGCCTTCCTTGAGTGTGAAGTACTCGCTGAGTGGATGGACGATGGTATTCTCCGTATAGTCGTGCCGCTTACCATAATCAACGCGGACTTCCACCTTAGCATCCGGATACATCTTCCTGAACTTCTTCTGGAGCTTGGCTATGAAGGCTTTCTGGTCATCCTCCTTCTTCCGTTCATCAAGACGCGGATTATCCACCGGCATATCGGATGAAGCAGTTCCTGAGGTGCCGCTGCCGTCAAACCTGTCCTTTTCGTCCTCCCTGTCATCACTGTCGGTTTCCTTGTTCACGATGGCGTCAATCTTTTCGGAATGCCTGCCGAACCTCTTGCCTCGGGAGAGTTTCTCCCTGTTTTTACTGCCATTGAGAGCCAGATGGAGGGCGGCTATCATCTCCTTCAGCTCCTTGAGCTGAGAGGAGTATGACTCGGACAGGTTCTTCTCCATCGTCTTCAGGGCCAGAGCATGCTCCTCCCTCATGTCCTCAAGCATCTTCTTGTAATAATCTTCGGTCCGACGGACCTCCTTTTCATACATCTCACGCATGAACTTCTCCCTGTCAGGGTCAATCTGCCGTTCCAGACGGGCGTTCATATCCCGCAGTTCGGCTATCTGCATAAGTGCTATCTGTAGCTGTTCTTCTGTACTCATTACGTGCGTAAAGGTACAAATAATATCTCATATATGCAACATTTATTTAATTGATATTCAAATATTTAACATCTATCCTACAGCCTCGTTTCCTATATATTTCACCTTGATTTCGCCCTTTACGGACGCTTCTGTAAGCAATGTGAAGTCGGTCCAGCTGATTTGACCTGCACTGCATCCGTCCTCTGTAACGGGCTCTATGAAGCGTCCTTCGTCAAGTCTGATGCTGACCAGTTCGAAGCGGTTGTACTCCCGGATGAGAACCTTCTTTGCACGGGGGTTCCTGCCCCCGAAGACGAAGATGCATTTGCTTCTGAAGGGGCTGATGCCGATGCCGGAGCGGACCACTCCGCAAAGGCCGTCGATGCCCTTGCGCATGTCCACCTTACCGCTGTACAGATATACTGCGTATTCGTTTGACAGGTTCAGCATATTATGACAGGAGTTTGCGGACAAGACTCAGGGTCTCATCCAGATTGTCGGCACGTCCGTGAAGCAGCATGCCGTTGCTGAACCGGATGCGGATTTCCCTTATTGAGATTGCGGATGACGGCTTTGGGGCGGCGGTGGCTTCCTCTCCCATGACCTTCAGTTCCACGAATGTGTCAGGAACGATGTCGGATGTGGCTGCCTCTTGGGATACGGGGTGGTTCCTTGCGTATCGGCAGAATCTTGAATAGTCCAGATTCTCTTCCTCGCAGAACCGACGCATCGAGCGTCCATGACTGTAGTACTGATATTGGCGCAGCATCGCCGCTAGGTCCGTCGGAACTGTGCCGGCAACGGATTGGGTGGTTTGATTGGTGTTTGCCATTTTGCCTGTGATTTTGGTTCGCAGGCGAAGGTATCTATGACATATTAAAAGACAAGGCGGAGAAGTGGACGGTTACCGGTAGACACTGGATTCAGGTATATATATTCGCGCTTTATGGTGCGCCAGAAACGTTCAATCCAGACATTGTCCAGACAACAGATACATAAAGCCGTTCTCCATAGGGATATATGAGATGTCCGTGCTCCAAACTTGATTCCGTCGCGTTACCCGTATGCCTCGCAGAAGATATGGCATCCGATACTTAATCCAGCCTCCTTTGCTCAGGCTCTTGAGCGGATATACTGCCCTCAGTCCCTACTTTCGCTGATGGACTTCAAGTGTTCATTTTTACGTGGCTATCGTGTCCAATATTACGTGTCAAAATACATCCAGAAGAACGACCACATCAATTTCTTTCGATAACCGCTACTATTGAGGAAGGCTGTGAGCGGAATAGACCTCGGGATATTATCACCATACGGAGTAGATATGGATTCTCTGGAGCATTGATTCCAGCCCTTTCTGTCAATTCCTCGAACCTGATTCCGCCAACCACTTACAGAACCAGCACACTGA
>DCIQ01000037.1:0-2773 GCA_002317435.1 Bacteroidales bacterium UBA1722
ATTCTGACAGCCCTGGCCCTTCTGACGTGTGCGGACGGGAATGATACGGAAAGGATTCTTTCGGCCGTGAATGCCGCCTATTCTCAGGTGACGGCCATCTCCTGTGACTATTCCTATTCGAAGACGGTATCTCTTCTGGAAGAGGATGTGAAAGCTTCGGGACATGTGTCGGTGGACCGGGCGTCGGGACAGTTGGAATGGACGAAGAGCAAACCGTCCGTCAGTATCCTCATTTTCGGTCCATCAGATGTGCACGGAACTTCAGTAACTAAAGAGAACAGGCAGATATATAAGAAGATATCAAAGTTTATCGAAAGTCGTGTCAGAAGTTCGGAAATCGCCTACATGAAAGAGTTTGATATAACTTCTTCCGAAACTTCACGTGAATATGTTCTGGTCATGACTCCGAAATCAGGCGATATGTCGGCCCTCTTCGTGAGGATGATTCTCACTTTCGGAAAGGATGATATGATACTCGGCACCATAAAATTGGAAGATCGGTATGGGGACACTGCTGTCATCACGCTCTCTTCAGTAAAATTGACCAGGTAATGTTTCAGAATCCGATATATCATATAGAATCGGTACGGGACGGGGATTTCACTGTCTCCTTCGACTGTGCCCATCGGATATTCGCCGCCCATTTCCCCGGCAGACCCGTTCTTCCCGGTGCCTGTATCATAGAAATGGCCCGTCGGCTGGCCTCGGAATATTATGGGGCTCCGCTGGACATCCGCCGATGCAGGATGGTCAAGTTCCTGAAGATGATAGAGCCGGGAGAGATTTCCGGAGTCGTATTTTCGTTCAGGATTCTCAGTGACGCACCGGATATGTCGAGAATATCCACTACAGTCCGGTCGGCGGATTCGTCTGTCATCTTCTCCCGTCTGGATATGGAATACGGAAAGAGATGAGGTCGGAAATGAGCATATGCGTAATAATACCGACATATAACAATGCCGGAACCATCCTCACGGTAGTGAGGGAGGTTCTCGGGTATGTGAAGAGGGTGTTCGTCGTCTGTGACGGACCGGTGGACGGCACTTTGGAGAAAGTCACTGAATTCGCCGCTTCGCGGGAGGCCGGCGGGGCGGTCTCCGTCATCAGCCATTTTCCCAACAGGGGGAAGGGTACGGCGCTTGTGAAGGGCTTCGAAGCCGCCTGCTCGGAAGGGTTCAGGTATGCCCTGACGGTCGATTCCGACGGGCAGCATCCGGCCCGGGAGATACCGGTGTTCATCGATGCCGTCTCCGAACATCCCGACAGCCTCATAATAGGGTCCAGAAGGATGGATGATGAGAATATGCCTGACGGCAATAGGTTCGCCAACCGTTTTTCGAATTTCTGGTTCCGCCTCCAGACTCTTCGTCCTCTTCCGGATACCCAGTCCGGTTTCAGGGTGTATCCTCTGGCCCACATTTCTCAGATGCACCTTTTTACCGCGAGATACGAGACGGAACTGGAGATTCTGGTCCGTTCGGCCTGGCGCGGAATATCGTTGGTCCCGATATATGTGAATATCCTCTATCCTCCGGCGGAGAAACGGATATCTCATTTCCGCAAGGGGAAGGATTTCTTCAGGATATCGCTTCTCAATACGGTGCTGACCTGTATGGCTTTTGTATATGGATATCCTTCGATGCTGATTCATAAACTTCATTCCCATGCGTAGAATCATTACCGGCATATATGATTTTCTTTCCGGGCACGGATGGCTTACCTGGAGCTTGTTGGGAGTGATTGTGCTTCTGAGCGTCTTTTCCGCTTCATCACTCCGTTTCGAGGAAGATATCTATGAATTCCTGCCGGATACGGCTGACACGGAGAGATATTCGTTCGTCACCGACAATTTCGACATAGCTAATGAAATAGTCATAAATATCGCGATGAGGGATTCTTCGGCGGATGTTGATACGGATCTTCTCGTCCAGGTGGCGGATGAACTGTGTGACTCGCTTTCCGAGGCTGCCATTTCAAAACATATCAGAAAAACCACCTGCCGCATCGACAGCAGGGACATCTCCTCCATATCGGCCTTTGTCGCCTCGCATATCCCTTATTATCTGGATTCCGCCGATTATGAAGTGATTCGCGGGAAAATAGAGCCGGAGAACATCCGCAGTCAGATATACGGTGACAGGAATCTGCTGGGAAGTGTTGCAGGAGGAATTTTGAGGGAGGTGATGCAGACAGACCCGCTTTTCCTCTCGTCCGAACTTCTGAAAGGGCTTGACTCTTTTAGGTATAATGACCGCTATCTGCTGGTGGACGGTCATATATTCACTTCCGATACCACTGAAGCGGTGATTACCCTGGAATCAAATTATCCTTCCAGCGAGACCGCCTGTAACAAGAAGCTTATTTCGGAGCTGGACGAACTGTCGGAAAGCGTCGCAGCCCGTTATGGTGATGCAGTTACCATCTCTCCATTCGGTGCCGCATATATAGCGGTCTCCAATGCCGACAGGATAAAGAAGGACAGCATCATCACCATATCGGTCTCGATATTCCTGATTCTGGTGCTTCTCACACTGGCCTACAGGAGTATGAAGGTGACTCTATCACTGGCGGCGACACTTCTGTTCGGCATCATTTTCTCCCTCGGGATATGCGGAGCGGTGACGGATTCAGTATCCGTAATCGCCATAGGTCTTGGCTCCGTGATAATAGGTATCGCTGCCAATTATCCCCTTCATTTTCTGGATCACAGGTATCAGGGGTATGATAACCGTGAGACCATACGGGATATAGTGCGGCCTTTGACTGTCGGGAA
>DCIQ01000037.1:2864-3591 GCA_002317435.1 Bacteroidales bacterium UBA1722
TGATTCTGGCGGGTACGATTCTGTTTGTGCTTGTTTTTCTGCCCCATCTGCTGAAACTGAAACCCTCATCAGGAGTACAGGAGGATACTGTGCTTATATTTTCCGGTCTCGGCAGGATGCATCTGGAAAGGAAGGGATGGATAGTGGTTTCGGTATTCATCCTTACGCTCATTTTCTATAAGACTGGGGAGAATACCGGTTTTGATGCGGATATGAACCGCATCAATTATATGACTCCATATCAGAAAGAGAGGATGGCCGCCCTGATGGAACAGGAGAACTCCTCATTCGAGACCATATATGTTTTTTCCGAAGGGAAAGTGCTCGACGGAGCGCTCGAAGCGTATGAAAGGGCGTACGTGACATTGGAGCGCTTGCACAGGGATTCTTTGATAGAGAATATTATGGGTATCTCCCGCTATCTTCCCTCGACGGCTGCACGGCGGGCAAGGACCTGTCTGTGGAATGAATTCTGGGAAGAGCATTCTCCGGAAGTTTCGGCATCGGTGGAAGCAGCCGCTTCCGAGGCCGGGTTCCGGCAGGGAGCATTCGACCGTTTCCACCGGATGATATCCTCTCCATACACTCCGTCGGATATCAGTGAGTTCGACCCGATAAAGAGTCTTTTGGCGGACAATTACATCATAGCGACCCCAGAACTTACTATGATTCTTACCCCCGTACATGTGAAGAAAGAAAATCTCCAGCTGGTGAGGGACATGCTGTC
>DCIQ01000037.1:3691-7919 GCA_002317435.1 Bacteroidales bacterium UBA1722
TGGTCCTTACGGTATGCAGCATACTCGTGTTCATATTCCTGCTGATGTCATTTCGCAGTGCAGAACTTGCGGTGATGGCATTTATACCATTGGCCGTGAGTTGGATATGGATTCTGGGCATAATGGGCATATCGGGGATGGACTTCAATATAATCAACATTATCCTGGCGACTTTCATTTTCGGAATGGGGGATGATTATACCATCTTCATCACCGAAGGATGTATGGCCGAGTACCGGACCGGCAGGTCCGTCCTCACCACTTTCAAGAATACCGTTCTTCTCTCGGCACTGCTTATTTTCATCGGGATAGGGGTATTGGTCTTCGCCAGGCATCCGTCCCTGAATCAGTTGGGACTGGTTACCGTCATAGGAATGTTCTGCGTGGTGGTGATGGCTTTTATCATACCTCCGTTCTTCTTCAGACTGCTGACTGAAAAGGGAGGGGAGAAGAGGGATTGTCCGCTTACGTTCGGGAATATGGGGAAGACGTTGTTCTGTATGTCCTATATGGTGGCCGGCACCACGTTTCTGGCCGTCGAAGGATTTTTCCTCCTGACCATAGGCGGCAGATCAGCCCGTCACCGGGCAATATATCACAGGAGCATCCGCCGTCTGTCCGAATTTGCCGTAAGGCATCTTCCCGGAGTGGATTATCATCTGGAAAACCGTGCAGGGGAGGATTTCTCCTCCGGTGCGGTAATAGTGGCCAATCACCAGTCCCATCTGGACCTGATGGCCCTGCTCTCCCTTTCGGACAAGATAATAGTGCTTACCAACCGATGGGTGCAGAACTTTCCGTTCTATGCCGCGGTGGTCAGATATGCCGATTTCCTCCCGGTAGAAGGACTTGCCTCGGGCAAAAGCATTCCGAAACTTCGGAAACTTATATCCGAGGGATATTCCATAGCCGTGTTTCCCGAGGGGACCAGATCCGCCGACGGGTCCGTCGGGAGATTTCATGAGGGTGCATTCATGCTCTCCGGAACCTTGGGATTGGATATAATTCCTGTACTTCTTCACGGCTTCAGTGACGTCCTGCCGAAAAGGGACCTTCTGATGAGAAGGGGTAATGTCGACGTAGAAGTCCTGGAGAGAATAACCGTCATCGAAGCAGAGAGGATGGCGGCAGGCAGAATCAACGGTACGTTGGCGGTATCACAGTCGGTCCGCAGGAGGATGGTACAGGCATTGGATGAGATGTCGCTCCGCCTTCGCGACGCCGCATATTTCAGGGACCGTGTGCTCTCCCTGTATCTTTATAAAGGGGAAGGTCTTTATGCCAAGGTCCGGAAGCACATGGATGAATCCCGGTGCTTTTCCGATGTGGTGGATGCACTTCCGTATCGTGGAGAGGTGAAACTGACTGATGACGGATGGGGAGAACTTACACTGACCGCAGCTCTGGCCAGGCCGGATGTGACTATAATATCAGTGTGCGGAAAGGAAACTTCGGAAATTTTGCGTAATATCGCAGGTCTAATGCCGAATATAGTGATCGAAGCATGAATATTCACGATTTTGATGATATAAGGCCTTTCATTCAGGAAGAGATACCGGCGGCACTGGAAAGAATAGCATCCAGTGAGACTTTCCCCATCGTTATGAATTATCTCTTTCCCGGGCAGGATGTGGAGAACCGCCGCAGACAGGTCCGCAGGTGCAGGAGTGCGGAAGATCTCCAGAAAACCGTAATATTCGAAGCGTTTGTAAGGCTGATGGAGAAGACTACCGTCAATTTCAGTTTCGACGGTACGGATAGGGTCACGGATATGCAGCGTCCATTCCTGTATATCTCCAATCACAGGGACATAGTGCTGGATTCGATGATGCTCCAGTATATACTTCTCATCAATATGCTGGATACGACCGAGATTACTTTCGGGGAAAATCTGATGAAACATCCGTTCGTAGTGGATGTGGGCAAGGTCTGCAAGATGTTCAGGGTAAAGCGTGCCACACCTACGCGCGACTTTTATGTCCACTCCATGCATCTGTCTGAATATATCAGATACGTGATGACCGAACTGGGACATTCGGTGTGGATCGCCCAGAGGAACGGCAGGACCAAGGATGGTCTGGATAAGACGGACCCGGGACTTATCAAGATGGTGGGGATAAGTTCGAGGGATGACGTAGTGAAAGCTTTCACGGATACGAGCATACTTCCGGTCGCGGTTTCCTACGAATTCGAGCCGTGTGCTTTTCTGAAGGCAAGGGAACTGTATATAAAGCGACAGAACGGGGGAAGTTATTTCAAATCCCCGAATGAAGACCTTCACAGTATCCTGACAGGACTTTGCGACTACAAGGGACGTGTCCATCTCTCCATTTGTGACCCGGTATCGGAAACTCTGCTTTCACAGTGGAAAGGGAAAAGTCTTAATTTCATATCGAAGGAGATAGCCTCTTTCATAGATTCACAGATATACCAGAACTACAGATTGTTCCCGAACAATTACATAGCCTGTGACATGCTTTCCGGCACATCGGAATATGCCAGATTCTACTCCGGACGCGAGAAGGATGCTTTCCTCTCATATCTGGAGCGGGGACTTGCGGATATAGATACCGCTCTGAGCGAATCAAAAGATGATGCTTTGGAGCAGATGAGGAACATAGTTCTGGAGATTTATGCAAATCCGGTACACACACATTACTGATTCACACATATACAATGACATTACCAAAAGATATCTGGTATCTTTCACCGGAAGGGATAAAGGCATACCAGGAAGAAAAATTGAGGGAGACGATCGGGTATATTTTCGAAAAATCTCCCTATTATCACCGTCTCTTTCAGGAGAATCACCTGATTCCCGACGATATCCGTACCATAGATGATCTTCTGAAACTGCCGGTCACCACCAAGAAGGACCTGCAGCTTCATAATATGGAGTTCCTCTGTGTCCCGAAGTCCGAAATAGCGGACTATGTCACTACTTCCGGAACCTTGGGGGATCCTGTCATCTTCGCGGAGACACAGAATGATTTGGACCGTTTGGGGCACTGCGAAGCCCAATCGTTCAGATTGATGAATACCCGGCCGGGGGACAAACTCCTGTTGATGTGTACGGTGGACCGTCGTTTCATGGCCGGACTGGCCTGTTTTATGGGAGGTGGGAGATGCGGCATGGGGGTTATCCGGACCGGAAACGGCATCCCGGAACTGCAGTGGGATACCATCTTGAGGATGGAACCGGAGGTATGTGCCTGTGTGCCCTCATTTCTGATAAAGATGATGGACTATGCCGTGAAGAACGGAATAGACTATCATCACTGCTCGTTGAAGAAAGCCCAATGTCTGGGAGAATCCATCCGTAACAATGATTTTACTTTCAATACTTTGGGGCAGCAGATCCACGACAGGTGGCCGGAACTCCAGTTGTTTTCCAATTATGCGTCCACCGAGATGCAGTCATCATTCAATGAATGTGAGGAAGGGTGCGGAACACATCACAAGCCCGAATTGACGATAGTGGAGTTTCTCGATGACCACGATGAGAGGGTGGCGGACGACCGGCCCGGAGAAGTTACCGTCACGACTCTCGGTGTGACGGGCATGCCTCTGCTGAGATTCAAGACAGGTGATCTCTGTTACCATACGAATGAAAAGTGCTCCTGCGGAAGGAATTCCATAAGGCTTTCACCTGTCATCGGAAGGAAGGGCCAGATGGTAAAATACAAGGGGACTACGTTATATCCCTCGGCCCTGTTCGATGTGCTTGAAAATATCCCCGGAGTGCAGAATTACATCGTCCAGGCTTATACGAACGATATAGGAACCGACGGACTTCTGGTGAGGGTGGGTTCCACCGACAGGTCAGAACAGTTCATAAAGAGCATTAAGGATGCTTTCCGCTCGAAAATCCGTGTGGCGCCGGAGGTATCGATAGAACCTGCCGAAACCATAGCTGAACTGATTATGCCGCCCATGAGCCGCAAAATTGTCAAGTTTCAGGATCTCAGGGGAGAAAAGTAAGTTACTTCTTGTAATACTTTGGCCATAGACGTGACATTCTTTCAGAAATGTCACGTTCTTTTTTATTATCTCCCGGCTGATAGAATACAGTTCCTTCCAGTCCTTGCGGAAGAAACTCCTGATCCGTGAAATTACCCTCGAATGAGTGGGCGTATTTATAGTTCTCGGAGTATCCGAGATCTTTCATCAGCTGTGTGGGGGCATTTCTCAGATGCAGGGGGACAGGGTAGCGGTCATCTTTTCCGAC
>DCIQ01000018.1:0-3375 GCA_002317435.1 Bacteroidales bacterium UBA1722
ATTCTCTCCCACAGATAGCTTCCCGAGAAGAGAAACATCTGATACTGCTCGTGATAGTTCATCCACTGGGGATACAGTAACCACCAGAACAGGAATGCGGCCAGAGAGGGCAGACCGATCGATAACAGTCTATACGATTTCATATTCACCCACTAATATACTGAATTATCAGATAGAAGTACACCCTGCTTACAATGCTATGCAGGCAGGGTGTAAGATTTGGATTTCGTTATGTCAGTTCTAATCCTTGCTCTCGAATCTCCAGTAGGTGATTTCACCCCAACTTCCGGCGGCGTTTCCCTTCGTATAGACGAGAGTGATATTGTCCGCATCGAAGTACATCACATCGAATTCCGTAGGTTTCACTCCGCCTTCATTTATACTGAAGGGGAAAAGTATGGAACCGGCTGTAGTAGTCAGTTTCCCGAGTTCCCAGTCACCTGCACGGCCGGTGGGGTACAAATTGATTTCGTATGTGCCGCTGCGGATTTCCTGACCTGCGGCATCGTAGGACTTCACCTTTCCGTCAGTATCGAAAATCATATAGGCGTTGTCATCTTCTTCTCCGGTGGGAACTCCTGTATCGGAATGTGACAACTGGCCAGTCAAATCGGCGGCAGATGTGACTCCCCACCATTTTCCGTCCACCACGTTCCACTTGTAACCGGCTCCGGATGCTGCTCCTCCATTTCCCCAGATCGCTTCTCCGTCAGAAGCCCATCCCCATTTGCGGGAACTCTTCCCGGCGAGAGCATGAGCTCCGTCACTGGCATTCTTGAACATCCAGTGGGTTATCTCTCCCCAGCTGCCGGGTGCGTTACCTTTAGTATAAACGAGTGTCATATGGTTCTCGTCCAGATACATCAGGTCGAAGTCGGTTACTTTCACTCCGCCTTCGTTTATGCTGAACGGGAAGAGAACAGCAGAATTATTGTCCGCCAGAGATGCCAGCTCCCAGCCGCCGCTTCTTTCGGGATCATAATCATTGATTGAATAGCTCCCTTTGTTGATGATGCTGCCGTCACCCCTGTAGGATGCGATATTCAGGTCTTCGTCGAATACCATATATGCCTCCTGACTTTCTGCGCCTGTCGCCACACCGCCGGAATGGCTCAGCTGTGACGAGAGGGAGTCGGGCAGTGCCACTCCCCACCAGTGTCCTCCCACCGTGCGGGCGGTGTTGTAGTCTGCACCGTCCGAAGCTCCGCCGTTACCCCAGCAGGTGCTTCCTGTATTCGCATTGAAGTCCCATATCCATTTCTTGGTCCCGGATTCTCCGAGAAGCATCTTGTATTCCGGATCGAGATCTCCCGGTACAAATACCGTAAAGGTCTGAGATATGGTAGTCATAGTGCCGTCTGTATTCGCCATGCGGGCGAATGCTTCCATCTGGGGGGATGCGCCTCTCTTTGGCTTCAGGTAGATGACACCGGAGGCCCCTGTGCTCAGAATGTTTTCAGAGCCGTCAGAATTCAGTGTGAACCACTGGACGGTACCGCCAGTGGAGGTGTATTTTATGTAATTACCGTCTGTCTGGGGTATAAGGCACTCCTTGTCAGCATATTGTGCGTATGAGAGACCTGCGATGACCTCTTCAGAAGTGGATGCGGGCCAGGGTTCACCTCCCCCGATCAGTTTCGGCTGACAGGAGATGACTGACATCCCGACCGCCAGAATCAATGAGAAATATATATATTTTTTCATCGTCTTGTGAATTAGTTGTTCATTGGTAGTTCGCTTCTAGTTCCAGCCGGCAAAATCCACATCGGATGTGCCCCAGCCGTCATTCTGCTTGAATTTGAACTCTTCGCCGGAACCTGCGGAGAGGGAGATCTGAGCTGAAGGCAGCGGAGCGAAGCCCTTGGTGGCGCTGTAGCGGGCACCGTAACCGCCGTTGAATCGTGATGCATGGTTGTCACCTTTAGTCCCGTCATTATAACATTCGACACCTTCCTGCTTGTCCAGGGCACTCACGGCATAGGCCTCTCCGTAACGTCGGATATCATTGAATCTGACTCCTTCGAAGGCCAGTTCCCAGCGGCGTTCGTTCCGCAGGTGCTCTTCCGTGAGACCGTTGTCGGGGAGTCCGGCACGGGTACGTATTTTCGTATAGCTGGCTGCATTGTTATTCAACTCGGCATCCATCAGCAGTACTTCGGCGAAACGAATCATTATCATGTCGTTGATGCTGTTCAGCTGGAAGTTGTCTTCGTTACCTTCAGACCATACCAGATTCGGATACATCACGTTCGAGAATGATTTCATATACTTGCCGGCATCCTCATTCCAAGCGAGTACTGGCATAATCTTGGTCTGATAATATCCGGTCTCCTGAATATTGGCATCTCCCCCGAACTTGTAGGAACTCCATGCGGAAGTGGAGATTATGGATGCATCGCGACGTGGATCGTTCGGTTCGGCTATCTGCCAGTCTTCAACCATCTGCGGAGATACGGGGCACATCCCCCAGCCGGTGCCGAACGGGAAACATTCACCGTTATCGAGTGACTGTCCGCGGACACCCACGAACAGAGCTGTCTGGTTCGAGTATCCGATGGTGGTGGACCAGGATGGCTGGGTGTTGAATTTGATTACGAACATGGCTTCCGGGTTTACACCTCCGTCACCCTCATACCAGTTGTATGCATCGGCCCCCTTGGGGATCAGCACGGATGGCATCTTGGCATCTTTGATGCTGCATCTGTTGGTGTATGCCCAGTTGTCCTGAAATTCGGGACAGAGGTCATATCCTGAATTCGTGACGCAGTCTGATATCTGCTGTGCCACATAGGCCTTGTTGATGACTTCACCTTCCGTGTAGGTGGAGGGGAATTCACTGACTCCGAAGAAACCGGATGCGAAGAGATATGCCCTTCCAAGAAGTGCCTGGGCGCAGTATTTGTCCACATGCCCGTTGGCTCTGTTGTTCACGGCCGGCATCGTGTCACAAGCGCATTTGAGGTCTGAAAGTATCTGGGACCATAATTCGGCTCCGGAAATCTGAGGGAGCGTGGGGTCTGCGGCGGATGACGTCGGACAAGGGATATTTCCGAACTGGGAAGCCAGTTCATAGTAGAACCATGCACGCAGGAACCAGGCCTCGCCTTTATATTGGCGGCGTGTGGCATCGGACAATCCGCAGTTATCCAAAGTCTCGAGGGCCACATTGGCACGTGCCACTCCTTTATAACGGTCGGTGTAGAAGCCGTTGTACATATCGGCGCCGTAGTTCAGCATCAGGTCTTCAGCCTGCATCGCGATATCGTTTTTCCCGCCTCCTCCGAGCATATCGTCGGATGCGGCGTTGGACCACAGGAAGTGGTTCAGATGGACATTGTTACCTATAGATACGTTCAGGTTATTGTAGATACCGGT
>DCIQ01000018.1:3444-10659 GCA_002317435.1 Bacteroidales bacterium UBA1722
GTATAATTCGTGGAGTCCAGAAAGTTTTCACAAGCTGTCAGAGAGAAAGCTGCTACAGCGACTGCTGCGAAACAGAATATTTTTTTCATATCAGTCACTTTTTAAAATTTGAGATTAAGACCTACGATTATGGTTCTGGCTGCGGGATAGTAGCCCAGGTCTATGCCCTTGGCCCATCCATAACTGGTGCCGCCGTCTGAACCGATTTCAGGATCCATACCGGAGTAACCGGTGAAGGTCAGCAGGTTCTGCCCCTGGACATAGATGCGCATCTTGCCTACCTTTCCGCTCTTGAACAGACGGGAGAAGTCATATCCGAGAGTGATGTTCTGAATCTTGAAGTAATCCGCATCTTCGATGAACAGGTCTGAATTGTTTATGTAATTATAGTTGGTACCGGCCACAAGGCGGGGATATTTGTTCGAAGTCCCTTCTCCGTGCCAGCAGTTGAATACATCTGTGGTATAGTTGTCCCACTGGCTGTCAGTATAGCGGCGGTACGCCTTGAATATCTGCTGTCCGAAAGCTCCATAACCGGCGATGCCGAGGTCGAATCCTTTATAGAAGATGGAGAAGTTCAGACCGGCGGTGAAGTCGGGGTTGGGGTCTCCCACCATAGTCTTGTCGCTGGCATCCAACTTGCCGTCTCCGTTCAGATCGACGAATTTCAGGTCTCCGGGTACGGGACTTGATGACATGGTCGGTTTTCCGGATGCCTGCCAGGCCTCTATCTCCGCCTGATTCTGGAACACACCGTCTGTCTTATAGCCCCAGAAGTATCCGATAGGCTTACCTACTTGGGCGCGGAAAATTTCATCGATACCCTGTACTACGCTGCCGGGACCGTGTATGATGCCTTCATCGTTTGCGATGCGGGTTACTTCGTTTCTGTTATAGGCTCCGTTCACGCTGACGCTGTACGAGAAGTCCTTCCCGATGGCATCGTTCCATCCCAGGGAGAGCTCGACACCCTGATTGCGGACATCACCTCCGTTTATGTAGGGGGCGTCGGCTCCGAAATGACCCATAACGGGAGCATTTACCAGCCAGTCTTTGGTGTCTTTCTGATACCAGTCGAAGGTAACGTTGAACCTGTCCTTGAAGAATCTTGCGTCAAACCCGAAATCGAGCTGCTCGGAAGTCTCCCAGGAGATGTCGGGGTTCGCCAGTTTATCTGCGTAGGAACCAGTCTGCCAGCTGGTGAGGGCACCATTGCCGAAGGCATAACCTCCGTCGAGGGCTCCGATGGCCACGGTGGCCAGATACTGGAAGTTGGATACGGAGCAGTTACCGTTCTTACCCCAGCTGCCGCGGATTTTCAGGAATGTCAGACCCTTCAGATTCTGTGCCCACGGCTCGTTGGTGAGTACCCATCCTGCTGATACGGAGGGGAATATGCCCCAGCGGTGACCGGGGGCGAAATTACTGGAGCCATCACCTCTGAGGATGAGGGAGAGCATATATTTTTCGGCATAGTCATAATTGATTCGTCCGAAGAATGATACCAGACTGCCGTCGCCCCAGGGACTGCCGCTTATGTCGCTGATGGTAGGTGTCCCTGTCATGTTGGATACGAATGCGTGAGTCCAGTCGTTGGGCCATTTGCCTCCCGAATTACCGGCAGTCAGATCCATGCCGAATCCGTTCTTCTCGAGGGTATTGCCTGCAAGGAAGTCAAGATGGTGGTCCTGAATGTCCAACTTGTAGTTCACGGTGTTCTCCCAGGACCAGTTCCATCCTGCCGACGCGCTCTGACTTACGGCATCGGTATCGGAGAAGTCATAGTTGGTGTTCTTGTATATCTTGCTGTACTGTCTGTATGTGGAAGCGGACATCTTGTAGTTGAACTGGCTCCTCCATACAAGTCCCTTGATGGGTTGTACGAGCAGATGGACGGACATATTGAGGTTATAGCCGATGCTGTTGTTGTTGCCTCGCGAACTGTTGACCATGGAATATACCGGATTGTTCGTGTAGCTGTTGACGGACCAGAGTCCGGACTGTTTCAGCCAGTCGTATGCCGTGTATTCACCGTTTTCATCGTAGAGAGGCACTATCGGATTCGCACGGAGCATACTGGAGAGGTCGTTCCAGTACTGGTTTCCGACACCGATGCCGTGTCTGTCGGAATAAGTGAATGTGAGGTTTTCTCCTACGGTCACTATATCGAGATCGTCCTTTTTCCAGACTACATGGTCGGAATTGATACGGGCTGTGGCTCTCTTGTAGTCTGACTGTACGGGCTTCCCGTAGATACCTTCCTGTCCGGTATAGGACACGCCCATGGAAAATTTCGACAGCTCCGTACCCCCTACCAGGTTGACGGCGTGATTCGTATATGGTGCGTTGTCATTATGGATCGCCTTCATCCAGTCGGTGCCTGTGTATGAGCCGTCCATTATACTGCGGTACAGACTTGGCTCCAGAATCTTCTCCCAGTCCAGAGGGGCACTGCCGTTGTTTACGGAGATCATGTTTTCGACATCCATATACTGTCTTGCATTCAGCAGGTCAGGTGTCGCAGGAGAATTCTGCCATCCGTAGAATCCGTCATAAGTTACCGTGTACTTGCCGGATTTTCCCTGCTTGGTGGTGACCAGCACTACACCGTTGGCTCCGCGGGCACCGTATATGGCGCAGGAGGCGGCATCCTTCAGAACATCGATAGATTCGATGTCGGAGGGGTTCAGTGCATTTATGTCACCTCCGGTCACACCGTCGATGACATAGAGGGGAGCGTAATTACCGGTGGTGCCGATACCTCGGATGGTTACCTTGTAACCTTCACCGGGCTGTCCGGATGAAGATATGATCTGCATACCGGGTGTCGAAGACTGAAGGGCTGCCAGAGCACTGGTGGTGTTCATCTTGACGAGCTCATCGCCTTTTACCTGAATCGTGGAGCCGGTGACGAGTTTCTTTTTCTGGATACCGTAACCGACCACTACCACTTCATCGAGAAAGGCCCGGTCTTCCTGGAGGGTTACCACAAAATGAGTCTGGGTACCTACCGGGATAACCTGATCCTTGTAACCGATGTAGGAGAAAATGAGTGTCGCCCCGCTTTTTACAGTCAGAGCGAATTTGCCGTCGATATCGGTATATGTACCGTTGGCGGTTCCTTGCTCAACTACACTGACTCCGACGGCAGGGCCTGCACTGTCGCTGACCACGCCGGTGATACCGATCTGGGCGGAAGCGCTCAGCGCCCCGATCAGCATCAGTGCCGTCAAAGAAGCTAAAAGTTTTCTTTTCATGAATTATTGGTTTAACAGGTTAGTGATTAATATGTAGTGAATTGTTTCTATGTCGTATATATAACACTGCACACTTTACAAAAGTAGGAAACTATCCATGGTTATTCAAGTATAAAAAAAACAATAATACATACTATCCGCTCACATGCCCAAAAAGAAGAAAACCGCCTTCAGACATTGGTAATAGTTTTAAAGGCGGTCTGATTGCTGGTTTTCAGATATGATGCTGATACTATTTTATCTTTGCGGAGCGAGCAGTAATGATTACTTAATCATATCACATATTTGTTCTTTTTGTATTGTGCCCTGAACTCTTTCGGAGTGGTATCCTTCTTTTTTCTGAAGAGTCTGTTGAAGTTGGAGAGATTATTGAATCCGCTGTCGAAACATATTTCCGAGATGCTCTTGGAAGTATCGACCAGCATTCTGGAGGCTATGCCGAGACGGTAGTCGATAAGATAGTCCGAGAAACTCTTGCCGGTTCTCTGTCTGAAGAATCTGCTGAACGATACGGGAGACATCCCCGCCAGATGGGAAATCCGGTCCAGGGTGATCTCTCCGGTATAGTTTTCGGCGATGAACTCTTTCACTTTCGAGATGCGGCGGCTCTCGGTGTTTTTTTCACTTCTGGCGAAAGAACTGCTCGCCAGAGTTCTGGCATCGGGATATACTGCCAGTTCGTGGAGGAGTTCGAGGAATTTCAGAAACTGTCTGAAACTGTTCTTCTCAGTGGCGAGGCTGTCCAGCAGGGAATAAACCTTGATGATGGCATCCATGGGGAATGCCAGACCCTGCTCGGCCTGTTTGAACATCTTCCTTATAGCGATGAACTGGTTCTTGTCCAGCAGTGTCGTCGGTATCATATCCGGCTCGAACTGGATGGTAATCTCACGGATTATCGCAGAGTTGCATTTCCCCTGCTCCCATACGTGCTCCAGCTGGTGACCGGTGATGAGGACCAGTTCATATTCGCCGACATCTTCGATGGAGTCTCCGACGATCCTCCTGAGCCCTGCCCCCCTTTCGATGAAATTCAGTTCATATTCCTTGTGATGGTGGAGAGGGAAAGTAAATTCCGTCTTCCATCTCTCCACTATGTGGAAACAATCCTTTTCGGAGATGGGAGGAATTTCAGTCAGAATATCAGCGGACATGCCCTCGTATATTATTCAGGAGAATGAAGACAAGTGCAGTATCATTCTCCTGAAAAGGATTGAAGTCGTGTTATTCGATATAGCAGAGAATCTGGTTCTTTTCGACGCTTTCGCCCTGTGCTGCCTCTATCTGGAGTATCCTGCCGGATTTTGTGGCGGTTACTGTCTCCATCCCGTAGTAGCACTGTACATAGCATATGGGCTGACCTTCTTTCACCGTATCGCCTATCCTTGGAGCAGTGCTTTCGGCCACCACGTCATACTGCCATATCAGCTGACCGTGTCCGGTGGACTGGACGGGAACCGCCTGCGGATGTTCGGTCTGGATTTTCACTGCGTCGAATTTGGGGACTTCCACGACGGGGCGTACGTTTATGATGGGGGCGTTGGCTTTCTCTTTGGCGGCCTCGAGCTCCTTGTTGAAACGCTGCTTGGCCACACCGCTCTTGTAGTCGCGGTACTGTCTCTCGTGCATGGCGAACTCGAAGAGTTCCTCGTCGTCCTGACCGCGGTCCCATCCCTCTTCCTTCATCATCTGTTCGAACTTGGGAAGTTCGTCGGGGAATGCATCCTGGGGATTTCCGGTGTAGAATTCAAGTTCTTTCGCTTTTACTATGTCGAGAATTTCAGGAGCGAGCGGACCGGGCAGTGTACCGCACTTTCCGAGAATCATGTTCATCGTGTCCTTGTCGATGGTGGTCCAGCGGGGCTCTCCCTTCAGAGTGTGCATCAGGTTCATCAGGGCGGTGTTCTTCACGTACTGGCTGAAAGGTGTGACCAGAGGAGGATATCCCAGGCGGGGCCATACGTATTCGACTTCCTGGAAGAGCATCACCACGAGGTCGTTCAGCGAAAGCTCTTTCTTTCCCTGATTTCTGAGGGACATGTTGATGGCTCCGTGGAATCCCTTCAGGTCGGCCATCATCGAACCCATCATTCCGCCGGGGAGGCCGCAACCTACGAGCAGTGAAGTCATCTTGTAGTTACCGGGTTCTATAAAATAGCCCAGAAAATCGTCCATGAACGACTGGGTGAGACGGCGGGCTTCCATATATGCGTCCATATTGATGTCCTTCACCAGGAAACCTGCATCTTTCAGCATGGCCTGCACGGTGATTACATCCGGATGAATCTTGCCCCAGGAGAGGGGCTCCATCGCCACGTCGATGTATTCGGCGCCAGCACGGGCCACCTCCAGCATCGAAGCGGGGGAAAATCCGGGGCCGCAGTGACCGTGGTACTGGACTATTATGTGGGGGTATTTGTCCTTGATGGCTTTTACCAGACGGCCCAGAAAGACGGGGCGTCCGATTCCTGCCATGTCTTTCAGGCAGATCTCGTCACACCCGTATTCCACTACGTGGTCCACGACTCCCATATAGTATTCCACGGTGTGGATAGGGGAGTCGGTGATACTGAGCGCCACCTGCGAGATCATGCCTCCCTTCTTGGCTCCGATTACGGAGCCTTTCAGATTACGATGGTCGTTCAGTCCGCAGAAAGAACGGGAGATGTCTGTGCCCTGAGCCTTTTTCACCTTGTACATGAGGAAGCGGACATCCTCCGGAACAGGATTCATGCGAAGGGCGTTCAGACCGCGCTCGAGCATATGGGTCTGGATACCCGCCTTGTGGAACGGGGCTGTCCACTGACGGACGGCATTGTTCGGGTTCTCGCCATAGAGCAGATTTACCTGCTCGAACGCACCGCCGTTCGTCTCTACACGGTCGAAACATCCCATATCGATGATGACAGGCGCTATCTGAACCAACTGGTCCACTCTGGGGACGTATTTCCCGGATGACTGCCACATGTCCCTGTAAAGGAGCGAAAATTTTATTTCTTTCTTTGACATATCTCAGATGTATTGATTTGATTACACAAAAATATATCAAATAAACGCCTTTTATATGAGATAAGCAACAGATGAAAGGCAAATATTCGATGAACCGAATAATTTTTTGATTTTTCGAAAAAACCGTCTATTTTTGCAGTCCCGTTTCCAGAGTGACGCGGGTAAATGGTGGATGTAGCTCAGTTGGTTAGAGCACTGGTTTGTGGCACCAGGGGTCATGGGTTCGAATCCCACCTTCCACCCGAAACGGTTTTGAGGACGACTTTCAGTGTCGTCCTCATTTTTTTTTTCTTGCAGTTCACGGCATAATGGTAATAAGGTATAATGGACATTTTCAGTTGGTGAGACTCCAGTAATAATGAAATTCACCACCCCGTCAATCACCTGACGGGGTGTCCGTTTCGATTCACGCCTGCGTCACTGACTGGCGAACATCTGTCCGGCGCATTGGTAGTACAATGTGCAGCACCCCCTCTCAGAAGTGGTTCCAGGCAGGGGTCGTGCACATCGGTGGAATCTACAGAGGGGCGATGTGCAGCATATCCTCTCAGAAGGACATCCATGCAGGGTGTGCCGCATACGGGGTTCTGCAGAAATTCCTCGGAAAGGATACTGAACAGCGCCGCCTGCCGGTTCTTCGGAGGACTTTCGCTTCAGTGGTCGCAGCAGTTCTCCGGAGGGCCGGCAGGCGGTGCCATATGATTCCTTAATGGAAAATTACAGAAGTATCGTTACGTTATACCCCAAGTCTATTTTTCCACGGAGAGCCTGAATTCGATAACTCTGTGGTAGGTCTCTCCGGGACGGAGGATGGGTGAGGGGAATCCGGCGTGGTTTACGGCGTCGGGGAATCCCTGACATTCGAACGCCACTCCGTCATAGTCCTCGTAGCTGCGTCCCGATTTGCTGACGGGAGAGCCGGAGAGCCAGTTGCCGGTGTACATCTGGA
>DCIQ01000018.1:10761-11857 GCA_002317435.1 Bacteroidales bacterium UBA1722
CCGTCTATCACCCAGCAGTTGTCATAACCTTTTCCGTATTTCAGTGCGGGGAAGTCAGCCTTTATGTCCCGGCCCAGTTTCTTGGGGGTGCGGAAGTCCATGGGAGTCCCTTCCACGGGAGAGATGAACCCCGTAGGGATGAGGCTGTCGGTGGTGGGAAGCCATCCTTCGGCATTTATCTGAACGGTCTGGTCCAGGATGCTGCCGCTGTTCTCTCCACGGAGATTCCAGTAGCAGTGATTGGTAAGGTTCACGATAGTCGCCGCTTCGCTCCTGGCTTCCAGCTCCAGAGTGATTATGTCATCATCGGAGATGGTGTAAGTGGCCTTGACTGCCAGATTTCCGGGGTATCCTTCATCGCCGCCGGGGCTGAGAAGAGTGAATTCACCCTTGTTCCCGGCGAGGGACTTGAAGGACCAGTCCAGATTTGCGAATCCGTGAGGACCTCCGTGGAGATGGTTCGGGCCGTTGTTGACTGCCAATTGATACGAGTGTCCCCTGAGGGTGAACTGTCCTTTGTCGATACGGTTCGCGAATCTTCCCGGAATCTTTCCGAGGCAGGGCCCGTCCTGATGATAGTCCCGGATATTCTTATATCCCAGAACTATGTCCTCCATCTTCCCTTCGCGGTCCGGGAACAGGACCGACACGATACCGGCTCCGGTATCCTGCAGCCGGAGGGTTATGCCCTTCGAGTTGGTGAGCTGATGTAACATGGCTTAGTTCAGTTTTCGTGCACCGTCGGATATCACTACAGGGTAAACTTTGGGTTCGTGTCCGAACTTGGCGGCGAACTTGGCTTTCGCCGTGGCGATGAACGAATCATAGAGCTCGTCTTTCACGAGGTTGATGGTACAGCCGCCGAAACCACCGCCCATTACGCGGGAGCCGGTGACGCCGCATTCACGGGCCACGTCATTGAGGAAGTCGAGCTCTTCGCAGCTTACTTCATATAACTTGCTCATTCCGTAATGAGTCTCGTACATTCTGGCTCCTACGGTTTCATAATCGTCCTTCTCCAAGGCATCGCAGACGTCCAGAACTCTCTGTTTCTCACCGATTACATATTCTGCGCGCATATAGTCCTCTGCGGATA
>DCIQ01000142.1:0-3483 GCA_002317435.1 Bacteroidales bacterium UBA1722
CTTCGGACTACGGTGACTATTTCGCGTGGGGCGAGACCGGTTCCAAGAAAGATTATGGCTGGTCGAACCTGGAATATTGTAATGACAGTACCGGTGACAGATTTTCGAAATATAATAGGAATCAGGCAGGAAGAAAGGATAAAAAATCTGTTCTTGAATTGATGGATGATGCCGCTCACGCGAATTGGGGTGGCAGCTGGAGAATGCCTACAGTGGATGAATGGGAAGAGTTGAAGAACAACTGCACGTGGATCTGGACGAGTCAGGACGGTCACAACGGTTACAAGGTGACAGGTAAGAACGGAGGCGGCATCTTCCTTCCTGCTGCCGGTTGGCGTAGTGGTGACAGTCAGGGCGGTGTGGGCGTGCATGGTGGGTACTGGTCGTCGTCCTTGCATACAGACGAGTCGTACTACGCGTTCTTCTGCCACTTCTATTCCGGTGGTGTGTTCCCGTCGAATTGGCACTTCCGTTTCGTCGGTTTCTCTGTCCGTCCTGTCGTTTCTTCTCTCCATTAGGCCTTATTCCTAAAGAAAGAGAGGAGGAGGAGAGCGTGGGCCGTGGCCCGGCGGACACGGAGCGGAGCGGGGACCGTCGCGCCCCTGCCACGGGGCGCATCAGGCGGTCCCTGCACAGCGGAGCGGCCGGCGGGACAATCGTCAGTCATCATAATGTCCGTAAGCGGAGAGAATGATTCCTTAGAGGCTTTCTTGAAAGCTTGAGGTTCTGATTTTTAGCCTGAATAAGAAGTCGTGTAAATAAATCGAGTGACAGTATCCTGCCGAAACAAGTGAGTTCTGACGGTTCTCCCCGCAGGCCCTCCGGAGACCTGAGCGACCGCTGAAGCGAAAGGCCTCCGGAGGGCCTGCGGGGAGAACCTGACCCGTCCGAAACGCTCAGTCACTCAGAGAAACAACTCCATCTCCCAGTGCCCCTCCCGATAAGGAATAAACTGCGAAGCCCCCGTGCCGGAATTATGTATCGTCAGGTCATAGACCGCATCGCGGAAGACCCGGTGAATCTTATAGACTCCGACAGAAGCAGGCAGGCAAGGCTCTATCAGCAGTCCGTCGTACTGAGGCTTGACCCCCAGCAGGAACTCCGTCACCGCGTACCAGTTCCACGCGGCGGTCCCGGTCAGCCAACTGTTCTTACCTTCACCTGTCACAGGAGCATCCTTCCCTGAAACCATCTGGCAGTAGACATAAGGCTCCACTTTATGAAGCAACTGATCCTCTATGAATGCAGGCGATATGGCACAATAATGCTTCCAGGCATCGGCGCTGCGTCCGGCCAGAGCCTCCGCTATGATAATCCACGGATTATTGTGACAGAAGATGCCGGCATTCTCCTTATACCCCGGAGGATAAGAAGAGATCTCTCCCGATTCGATATGATAGCTGGTATAAGCCGGATTGTTCAGCACCAGCCCGAACGGTGTCCCCAGCATCCGCGAAGCCGAATCCAGAGCACGGTCGCACATCCCTTCCTCAGCCCCGATACGGGCCATGGCACACCACCCCTGACTCTCTATGAAAATCTTCCCCTCCTCATTCTCGCGCGAACCGATCTTGCGCCCGAAGAAATCATAAGCCCTCAGAAACCACTCACCGTCCCAGCCGTACCTCTTCACGGCTGAGATCATATCGGAGACAGCCGCAAGCACAGAAGAAGAATCCCTGCCAAGTCGCTCCAGCAGCTGAGCATAATCCCGACCTTCCACCACGAACAGCCCCGCTATCATAAGCGACTCCGCCTGCGAACCCTCGGTCCTGTTCTCCGTAGTCTGGAACGATTCATCCGGGTCATTCGAAAAACAATTCAGATTCAGGCAGTCATTCCAGTCCGCCCGCCCTATCAGAGGCAGCCCGTGCGGACCCAGATTCGAGGTCACGTGACGGAAACTGACATCCAGATGCTCGAGAAGCGTCCGCTCTGTCCCCGGCACATTGTCGAAAGGAACCATTTCTTCCAGGATAGAGAAGTCCCCGGTCTCTTTCAGGTAGGCGATGGTGCCGAACAGCAGCCACAGCGGGTCATCGTTGAATCCCCCGCCGATACCGTCATTGCCCCTCTTGGTGAGTGGCTGATACTGATGATAACAACCTCCGTCGGGGAACTGCGTGGCCGCTATGTCGAGAATCCTCTCCCTGGCTCGCGACGGTATCTGATGGACGAACCCCACCAGATCCTGATTCGAATCCCTGAATCCCATTCCGCGTCCGATGCCGCTCTCGAAATAGGACGCGCTGCGGGACATGCAGAAAGTGACCATACACTGATACTGATTCCAGACATTCACCATCCGGTCCAGTTCCGGCACGGAACTCTTCACCGTGAAGATATTCAGCAGTCCGTCCCAGTAGCGGCCGAGCTCTCCGAATGCCGCATCCGCCTTCTCTGAGGTATCGAACTCCTTCAGCAGTTCGTAAGCAGGAGCCTTATTGATGACTCCCGGAGCGGAGAACTTCTCTTCCTGAGGATTCTCCACATATCCCAGCACGAAAACCAGCTCTCTGGTCTCCCCCGGAGCGAGACTCATCTCGAAGAAATGCGATGCCACCGGACTCCATCCGTGTGCCACCGAACCGCCGCTTCCGCCCGCCAGAACCATCTGAGGAGCATCGAACCCGTTATACAGTCCCAGAAAAGTCTCCCTGTCGGTGTCGAACCCGTCGATGGGGGCGTTCACCCCATAGAAAGCATAGTGGTTACGTCTCTCGCGGTACTCCGTCTTGTGATAGATGACGCTTCCTTCCACTTCCACCTCCCCGGTGGAGAAGTTCCGCTGGAAATTCTCCATATCGGTCTGGGCGTTCCACAGGCACCACTCGATAAAGGACCAGAGCTTGAATGTCCGGGGAGCGTCCCCCACGTTCGAGACGGTCACCTTCTGCACCTCGCACCTGCGCCCGACGGGCACGAAGAACAGTTCGCTGACGCGCAGCCCGTTCTTCTCCCCGGTGATTCTGGTGTACCCCATCCCGTGCCGGCACTCGTAGAAGTCCAGCGGGGTGCGGCAGGGCTTCCACCCCGGGCTCCAGATATTATTGCCTTCGGCAATATAAAAGTATCTGCCGCCGGCGTCCATCGGCACCCCGTTGTACCGGTACCTCATAATCCTGCGGAACTTCGCGTCGCGGAAGAAGCAGTAACCGCCTGCAGTACCCGATATGAGGGAGAAGAAATCTTCTGTTCCGAGATAATTTATCCACGGCCAGGGGGTGGCGGGGTCGGTTATGACGAACTCGCGGGCGGAGTCATCGAAATGGCCGAAAACATTCTTCATATAAGTTTACTTCTTTATGGGGAATCTGTAGGCCAGCCATCCCATAATCAGCGCTATGGCTGCGGGGACGATGGAGAAGAGGGCCCACACCATCGTTTTGACACCTTCGGTGACGGAAGTGGGGTCGAGGACCGTATTGCCGAACTGATCGGGTATCATTCTGGCTCCCGCCATCGCGAGGAAGAAGGCTATCA
>DCIQ01000142.1:3610-7131 GCA_002317435.1 Bacteroidales bacterium UBA1722
GTGGAATAGTCCGCCACGTCGGCATACATCGACCACAGCAGCGGAGAGTAGAGGCCTATGCCGACGGAAGTGAGGATCACTGTCGCCACCATCAGCCATATATACTTCGGAGCCATCGGGATGAAGAAGAACGCCACGGAGGTCACCACGCAGATGACTGCGGTCCAGATGAAAGCCTTCCTCTTCGAACCGACCAGCCTCGTGAACCAGGGGGAGAGTCCTCCGAATATCATGCAGGTAACTTCTCCGAAAGCCATCAGGACGGTGTAGTTGATGATGAGGGCACCGATGGTCACATCTCCGCCAAGACAGTAGGAAAGCATATATCCGGCCACGGCATAGCGGAAGCCGTTGAAGAAATTCGAACAGATGCCGATGAGGGTGAGATATACCCAGGGCTTGTTTCTGAAAAGGTCCGCGAACTGGCGGAAAGAGTATTTTTCAGCGCGTTTGGGCTTGATCCTCTCTTTCGTGCCAAGCCCGCACAGGAGAGTCATCAGGGCGGCGAGCGCACCGAAAATGACACCGATTACGGCATACTGGTGAGCATCCGTACCGCCGATCATCTTCTGGATATAAGGGAAGGAGATCAATGTTACGAATCCCATCGCGTAGGCTCCGACCATACGGAATGAAGAGAAGGAGTTCTTCTCGTCGTCGTCTTCGGTCATCACTCCCAGGAGTGACCCGTACGGCACGTTCACGGCCGTATATATCGCCATCATCAGAAGGTATAGAGTATAGGCGTAGATCCGCTTTCCGGTGGGGTCGAGATCGGGGGTGAAAAGCAGCAGCGCGAATATGAGGCCGAACGGTATCGCTCCGAAAATCAGCCAGGGACGGTATGTGCCCCACCGTGACAGGGTGCGGTCCGCCAGACTGCCCATCAGAGGGTCCGTGACCACGTCGAAGAGGCGCGCTACAAGCATCAGAGCCGCAGCATCGGCGAATGTCAGTCCGAAAATGTTAGTGAAGAAAAGCGGGAAAGCGATGGACATTATCTTCCAGGTAATGCCGCCGGCCCCGGCGTCTCCGAGCGCATAGGCGATCTTCTCCCAAAGGGTAACTTTCGATGTAGCCATAATATGTGTCTTTTATGGAATTCAGCGTCCGGTGATGCGGTCAAGTTCTGCCCAGTGGTCGTCTGTGACGGAGCCGGAACTGAACAGGCAGATGCCGTCAGCTCCCGCCGCCATGGCTCCCGTCACGGCCTCTTCCACTTCGGAGGGGATCAGACCGTGTCCTTCTGGATCCTCGATGGAGGCCTTGTTCTGCCAGTCACGGCAGATGAACAGGCCGCTGTAGAGTTTCACGCCCTTTCCTTCCAGTGAGGTGACTTCTTCTTTCGTGATCTCTCCGACCCATCCGGCGGGTTCGAGGTAGAAGTCATTATAGTTCATCGGGAAGATGGCATCCACGTTCCATTCGTCCCACTGCTGGCGGACCATCCATACGGCGTGGCTGGCCGGGCCGGGGAATACGTCGGCGCTGACCTTCTTGCCTTTGGCATGAACGGCATCGGCGATTTTGTTCACCAGGGCGGTGACCACGTCGCAGCGGTAGTCGGCCCATTCCTGTACTTTCGACGGATCCTCCACTTCACGGATGTCGATGCCGGTCTTGGCCTTGAAATCGGCCACGCAGGCATCGCAGTAGCAGTAGTCCGCTTCGGGGTATTCTTCATCCATCACCAGACCGTATTTCTCCCACAGTCCGCGGGCGAGAATGACGTCCGCATAGCGGATATAGTCGAGCTGGACGTAGTCCACGGTCGGGATGTCGGCCAGTTCACTGTATTTCTCCACCAGATAATCCGCCACTTCGGGATTTCCGGGGTCAAGGGTCTTGTAGTAGGGTACATACGCGGGATGGTCGTATGCCGACTGTCCCAGCCTGTTTACGGTGTACCAGGTGGAGTCGAGTCCGGCGTGTGTCACTGCGGATACCCAGGCGTGGTATTCCATTCCGTATTTGTGGGCTGCCTGAGAGACTCTCTTCGTCGCTTCGGTATCCCATCCGAGATGACAGCAGATACCGGTTACTCCGTGTGACTGCCACTCGGCCAACTGAGCTTCGAGGGCGGCATCGTCGAGATTATCCACTGAGGCCCACAGATATATGTTAATTGACTGTTTGGGCTGGCATCCAGCTAGAGCCAGCAGCACTGCTAGTGATAAAAATAGTTTCTTCATAAGTAAATATTCATTTGATGGCATAAAGATAGGAAAAAAACGGTGGTTATAGATGCTCCAGAATCTCAAGGCACATTCTGGTGTTGTGATAGGGGCATTTCCAGAAGCCGGCGCGGTCATCGGCGGTATTGGCCGAGCCGTCGGGCAGGACGGACCAATACCATTCAGAGGCGTGTGTCCCGTCGGGACCGTGTATCATAAGATGATCTTCGATGTAGTTGAGTGTCTTTCCGCACAGCTCAAGATACTTTCCCTCACCGGTATGTGTGTGCTGCCAGAGCAGTCCGGTCACAGTCTCGGCCTGAACCCACCAGTGGCGTTCCGTATCGGGAGTACCGTCGTTTCTCAGTTCATAGATCATGGAACCGTCAGGGCGGAACCCTTCCATCGCGGCATCGAAAACGAGAGAACAGTTCTTCTCCACCTCGTTCCGGAGTGCGGTGAGGAGCCGCTCCCCGGCATCGGAATCGGGTCCGTGGGGTGAGAGTGATTCCGCCGCTTCGCGGAGCAGCCAGGAGGCTTCGATATCGTGACCGAAGGATATGCCGCGCTCCCTGCGGTTCCACTCCTCATCGAAGAACAGCCCCAGGTGGTGTGTTCTGCCGTCGATGATCCGTTCCGTGAAGACTTTCAGCAGACGTATCAGCGCTTCGCGCAATTCGGGCGCCGGCCAGATTCTGTAGAGGTTCGTATAGGGCTCCAGAATGTGCAGATGGGTGTTCATCGTCTTCTTCTCGTTTTCGTCCTTCCCGCTGAGCCTCATGTCGGAGAGCTCTTTCCAGTCGCGGGTGCAGGCTTCGACGTATCCTCCCCGGAGGGGATCGTACGAGTGCTCTTCTATGGTATGGAAGAGGCGTACCGCATATTCCAGAGCCCGTCCGTCAGACGTGGCCCTGTAGTATTCACTTAACCCGTAGATGGCGAATCCCAAAGCATAGAACTGCTTTTTGGTGTCGAGTGGAGTGCCGTCACAGTTCAGGGACCAGTACACACCTCCGAATTCATCATCGTAGAAGTGATCCAAAAGGTAATTCATGGCTCTGGAGGCCATTTCCAGATACTTGGAATCTCCCAACACTCTGGAAGCAGCCGAAAAACTCCATAGGAGCCTCGCGGTGAGGACCGCCCCCTTGGCTGACCGGGGATGGAGCTGTCCGGTCCCGTCCATCCGCCCGTAGAAACCGCCGTATTCGTAATCCGGCATCCGTGTGCTCCAGAAAGGGAGGATATTGTCCGTCAGCAGGGCTTCCGCCCGCTTCTTCAGATCCGTGTCTTGAATCCGGGCCATTACTCCCTCAGCCACGCTTTAACCATCTGTCCCCAGGGTTT
>DCIQ01000142.1:7206-19602 GCA_002317435.1 Bacteroidales bacterium UBA1722
GTTTCGACCTTGTCGGAGATGCTCCAGGTCAGCATCGTAAGTTCGAGCCCGGTGGCCCAGTCGCTCCACACCTTCCACGCTTCCGCATCCAGAACTCCGTCACCGGTGTTTTCGCATCCCGCGCATTCGGAGATGAAAATGGGGATGCCTGCCGCTATGGCCGATTCGGTACGTTCCCGCAGGTCGGCACCGTGGCTGGCGGCATAAAAATGCATGGTATAGGCCACATTGTCATAACCTTCTATGGGTGCTGCGGCGCACAGATCGGGTCTCTGGTCCCAGCAGGGGTTTCCCATAAGGATGAGGGGATGGACTGTGGAGATGGAGCTGATGGTCTTTATGAGGGATTCGGCATACTCCTTCAGTTCCAGCCAGTAACTCATCATGGCCTTCTCATCGGCGAGGTCAGCGTACCCGCGATGTTCTTCATTTGAACGGCATACCGGTTCGTTGAACAATTCGTAGATGACGTTGGGACACCGGGCATATCTGGTGGCCACTGCACGGAAGAATTCCTCTGCCTGCTGCGGATGAAGCAGGTGGGAGTGCCAGTCCACTATCACGTAGGCCCCGCAGGCTATGGCTCCGTCGACCACGGCGTAGAGACACTTCAAAGCATTATCCGGATCGGAGATGTACCCGAGATTATCACCTGTCTCGTGGAGGTCATCCGCCCCGACGGCGGCTCTGAAGATCTTCACGCCCCATTCTTCGGAAATATGCTTTACGGAGGCCTGATTATAGAATCGGGGCCACAGATTGTGCCATCCGTAACTGACTCCGCGCATACATATTTTCTCTCCGTCGGAGTTATAGATAGAGGTGCCTTCCACGTGGAGGGCGGGGAGGGTGCTCTGTTCCGCAGAAGGGGCGGTCTTGTCGGATTTGTCCGGTAGGCAATATACTGCACAGACGATGATTATCAGCACTGCCGCAAACCCCATTATCTTGTTAATTTGTCCGTTTTTCATAATATTATGACTTATTCTTGATGATGACTTATCTGAGATTTCCGGTTATGAGTTCATTGAGCCTTCTGACCGTATCGGAGGTGGTGAAGCCGTCAGGCTTCGTATGGAGACAGTAGTCCACCAGCCGTTCCACTGTGGAGGTCGCCACGTGGAGACGGGTATCGCAGGATGCGTAATAGATGAACACCTTCCCGTCGCCGTCGGCTATCCATCCGTTCGAGAACAGGACATTCATCACATCTCCGGTGTATTCATCATCTTCGGGAGCCATGAAGAAGCCGGCCGGTTCGGCGGTCACTTCGGAAGGGTCTTCCAATGAGGTCATATAGAGATAGAGCACATATCTTAGTCCCGATGCGCATCCGCGGACTCCGTGGGCCAGATGAAGCCATCCCTGCGGGGTCTTTATCGGTGCGGGTCCTTCTCCGTTTTTCAATTCCTTGATGGTGTGATAATGTCTCAGGTTGATAATCTTCTCCTCCCGGATGGTGATATCAGTCATGTCATCCACCAGGGACCATCCTATTCCGCCTCCGCTGCCGGCATCTATGAAACCATCCTGGGGACGGGTATAGAGTGCATATTTCCCTTTTACGAATTCGGGATGGAGCACCACGTTCCTCTGCTGTGACGCTGATTTGATATCAGGCAGTCTCTCCCAGCTGATCAGATCGCGGGTGCGGACCACACCGGCGGATGCCACTGCCGCAGACAGATCTCCCGGGGCGGCTTCGGGGTCGCGTCGTTCGACGCAGAAGATTCCGTATATCCATCCGTCTTCGTGGGCAGTCAGGCGCATGTCATAGACATTGGTCGCAGGCTCCCCGTATTCGGGGATAGTCACCGGCCTGTCCCGGAACCTGAAGTTGTCCGTTCCGTTCGGACTCTCCGCGATGGCGAAGAATGATTTTCTGTCCGCCGCCTCCACTCTCACCGCGAGCACATATCTGTCGTGCCACCTGATGGCTCCCGAATTGAAGGTGGCGTGGATGCCGAACCGTTCCATAAGGTACGGATTGGTCGTCTGATTCAGGTCATACCGCCAGAACAAAGGTGTATGGGCGGCTGTCAGAATCGGATACCGGTACCTCTCGAACACACCGTTCCCTTCTGTCGGTTCGTTCTTTCTCGAAATCAGATCCTCGTATTCTGATTTCAGTTTTTCGAGTCTTTCCGTAAATATCATTTTCAAATCACATTTCTACTGATGATACCGTATCATCATTAATAAAATTGATGAAATCCTCGCTGCATTGCGCACCCGGCCACGGGCCGAAGAAATGGTCAGGCTTGTCACAGGCGTTTCTCCAGGTAAGGACATAGCATAGGGGATACTCTTTCAGTACGGGCAGCAGAATACCGCACCACCACCGGTCTGAAGGGATACCCTCCCATCCGGTCTCCGTCAGGGCCATGATCTTTCCCTTCTCCAAGCATATTTCATCCAGACACTCCATACAGGTCCTTACATCCTTTTCGTAATTTATCTGGTTATAATAGGCGTCCACTCCCAGAATATCTATTATGTCATCACCGGGATATCTCTCCATAAAATGCTTCCGGGAGAGTTCACCGGCAGTGGAGGGTGAATATGCCCATACGAGACGGTCACCGAGCCCCCTCTCTTCCATATAGTCGTAAGTCATTCTCCAGAGAGCCCGGTACTCGTCGACGGCACATAAGTCCTCTCCCCACCAGAACCAGCTGCCGGTGTGCTCGTGCCAGGGGCGGAAGATGACCGGAACCGGAGTGCCGTCCTCCGTGGTGAGCGAACTGATGAAATCGGCGACAGGTCTCAGCCACCCTTCGATGAAGCGTTCGTGAAGGGGACCTCCGGAAAGTATCGAACGGACTGTTTCTCCGGAACTGATGTCCCAGGCATTGCCACCGGTGAGAGGGTTTCGGGGATGCCATGAGATGGTTACGACACCTCCCCGGAGATGATGACGTATGGCAGCTCCCCTCATCTGGTAAAAAAGGTTTCCGTCGATGTTTCGGTCACCACCCAGTTCCACTTCCCCCAAATCAAGTCCCAGAACGGCAGGGTAGTGCCCGCACAGTTCGAAAACGTCGGAACGGACGAAACAGGTGTCTTCGGGGTAGATTTTCCAGGTGTGTCCGTACATCAGGTCATCCTGATGGCCGAACATGACTTTACCCGATGTCACGGATGCCGCCAAGGTCTCCAGAAGATGTGTCCGGGGGTCAGCATTACGCCGCTGTATGTCACAGGCCGGACAGGCGAACATGACACAACAGATCAGAATGGCGGCTTTCATCTGAAAGCCGGCTGCACAGGAGCCGAAGTTGTTATTGTCGATTTTCAAGTGACGCATAGTATTACAAATTTATTCTATGCGTCACTGTCAAACAAATACAAATTCAACAATAATACATACTATTCAATCGAAGATTTCTGCATCTGGGCCACGGTACAGCAGACCTGTCCGTGAAGAGTCGAAAGCCGCCGGTGCGCTCCCCAGATCGGGGATGTTGAATGATTTGAGGGTGCGTTCATACAGGTATGGATCTTCCTGAGGCAGGAGGAAAGGTTTTCCGCCGGTGCCTGTGTTATCCACATGGCAGATGAAAGGTTTTCCGTACTGACCGTCATCCCTCTTGGAAGCGAATACCAGCCACCGGCTGTCGGAGGACCAGCTGTGGTAGGTCTCCTGAAAGTCAGGTGAACAGATTTCTGTCATCCTGCGGGAGCTTCCTGTGGCCAGATTCATGATCCAGAGGTCACATTCCCTGTGCCATATGGGGAACGTTCCGTAGTCGGCTACCGTGAATACGAGCCATTTCCCGTCAGGTGACGCTTTCGGGTGGCATACGGAGGCGTCGTGGGCGGACGCATCCCATATCAGTTCCGATTCCGGTCCGAGTCTGCCAGTAAGAGTGTCGAACGGGGTCTTGTAGAGGGAATATTTCAGTTTATCTATTTCTACTGGGATGGAGACAGTGTCCGCACCGCACCAGAAGACGGCGGTGCCGTCTGCCGAAAAGCAGGGGAATGTCTCCAGAAAGTCCTTCCTGCAGAATGAAGGTTCTGTCAGAATAGTATTCTTATCGAAGTCGGCTATGCATAAATCCGAAGCCGTGTCGAAGACCTCAAGCCTCTTTCCGGGACCCGTATGGAATCCGGGTATGATTATGTTGGTGGAGAATACTCCCCATCTCCCGTCTGGATGGAGGTCGCCATAGACGGTACCGGAGATCATGCCGTCCCTGCGGAGATTCAATTTGCGGAGTTCTCCCCGCCGGGAGAGGATGGCTCCGCCGCGGCTGCCCCTGAGATAGAACATAGAGTTTTCTCCTTTATGGATGTGGCAGTTCATACAGGCATTGGAGGTGTTCTCCCAGCTTGAAAGAGTCCGTTCTTCGAAGGAGGCCACATCTCTCTCCTTTATCTCTACACGGTTCCATACTTCATAACCGGGCTCGATGAGGCGGTAAGTAAGGTAGCGGTCCATCGTATCCCGGCTGACCATTATGTCCCAGTCCCCCATAATGGAACTGTGCACGTGTATGGTGTCATCTTCCGCCGACAGGACCAGACGTCTCCATTCTGCCGGCGGTATGCATACTTTCTTTCCGGAGATGCGTACCGTGATATCCCGGGATACGAATGTCGTGACGGCTCTTCCGGAACCTTTTCCCGAATAGTGAAAATTCAGGGGGGCTATGTTCTTCGGGACGGTGACTTCTCTGTAGTCGGGATACAGGGACGGCCGGGGGGATTCACCTGAGCATCCGTACAGCAGAAGTGCAGTAATCACCGTCAAACTAATGTCTCTGAGCTTTTTCATTTACTTTCGCAAAATGGAAATAGTACCAATATGTCCTTCGGAAGTTATCGGAAAGCCGCTTCCCGCTGCCGTGGTCTTCAGTGTAGATGTCCGAATAGCGGCAGAAGTCGCGCCACACATCTTCAGTTACACCGAACCTGCTCATGTTTTCCGGATTCATGATATTTTCAGACGCCATATATATGAGTGCTGCTTCCTGATAGAGACGGCACTCCCGGCGGCCGGGGACATAGTCCTGGATGAAAGCGGATATGTCTTTCGTCAGCAGGTCGTGGCACAGGAGATATTCGTAGGCCGGAAGATTTTCGGGGTTGCTTTCCAGAAGTCCCTTCAGTACCGGACGGATCTGTGCGGCTCCGTGGACGAAGTCGCTTTTCTGGACCAGTTTCCGCTTCTCTTTCCAGCTGTCGTCGGGTGTGTCATCCAGCAGAGCCAGATATTTGTCAGCGGCAGCGGTATCCCCGTTGATGAGGTTTATCTCCGCCAGTCTTCGGTAGAATCTCGGTCCCGACTGTGCGGGTGAGAATATCATACCGAGCATGGTATTGTGTTCCGCCATAGTCATTTCGCCCAGCTGATACCATACTTCGTCCGAACATATTATGCTCAGGACGGAGGACTGTTCATCCACCGGGATGAACAGTCCGTAACCGAACGGCTGGTAGTGCTCCATCAGGTGTTCGCCCAGCTCTCCTCTCATCGCATTGGCGAGATTGAAGAAGTAGCTGCCCAGTATGGTCTTGGTGTCTTCGGCGGCCAGTTCCCCCACCTTATCCCAGTTCTGCCGGGATGCCTCCAATGCCATTCCGTAAAATCTTTCCCTCACCGGGTCAGGCTCTCCGAATGTTTCATACAGCCGGGGCAGGGTCAGTGACAGCTCTTTCGCGAATTTTACGTGATAAGGGTATCTGAGGACGGGATAAAGCCGCCATCCGGCGATACCCAGGAGAACCGCTGCAGTAAATGCCATTATTGATCTCTTCACTATCACTGTCTATGTAATGATTCCTCTGATAAAATAGTGCATAAATGTACGATAATTTATCGGGAAATGATTATTTGTTTCTGACACGTCAGATAACATTATTTGGCCACGCCGTTCAACAAAAAATGAGGAGGGACTTCATTTGGCCAAATAATGTTATCTTTACGGAACGAAGAATAACATTTCGGACGATGAAGAATTCAGAAAAAATAGCTGCCTGTTCATTTACACTGCTTTTCGGCCTCGCCGCATTTCTGTTTTTCGCTTTTCAATATCCGTATCATATACACTGGCAGGAACAGTATCAGCTGTTCGAATATACTTCGGATTATCTTCTGGATGTGGTTTCCGTCCCCGGCGGGGTTGCTGACTATGTAGGAAGATTTCTCACACAGTTCTTCTACTATGCCAGGGCCGGAGCGGCCATCAATGCGCTGTTGTTATGTGCCATAGCCCTCTCGGTGTGGTCCCTCACTGGGAGAAAACGGCTCGGCTGGTTTGTGGCCTGTCATATCCCGGCGGTGCTGATGTGGGTGTTTATGTGTGATGAGAATGCACTCACCGGTGCTCCTGTAGCGCTGTTGACTGCACTTCTTTTCGCATCGTGCTTCTCCGGAACGGAGAGCTCGATCCACGGAAAAATTCTTCTGCCCGTGGTTTCGGTACTCCTCTATTTTATATGCGGGCCGGTCGCCGTGGTCTTCCCGCTGCTGGCATTGTGCAGGGAAGACACCCGTATTGCCGTAGGCGCAGTCATATTATTCACCCTTACTCCGTGGGTCTGCGGATATCTCTTCGGATATCCTCCCGGGAGGTTCTATACCGGCATCCATTATCACCGGTTCCATAACGTCGTGCACCTGATGCTGTGGCTGTCAGTCCTCTCGGCCACCCTTATACCTCTTCTCACGCGTCTGCTGACATCATTCAGGACGCGGAACCGGTCCGGAGCGTGGTCCGGATATCTGCTGGCCGCCGTATTCGCTGCTGTCATCCCATTCGCCGTGAAGAACGCATCGGATTTCGTGAAGGAGGAGCAGATGAAATACGATTTCATGGTGCAGCACCGGATGTGGAACCGATTGATGATGACGGCTGATGCCAAGCCTCCCCGTACCCCATTGACCGTGACTTGCCTGAATCTCGCTCTGGCCATGTCGGGCAGGATGGCGGACCATCAGTTCGAATACTTCCAGAACGGACCGGACGGTCTGCTGCCGGAATTCGTCAGGGACTTCACCTCCCCGCTTCCCACCTCGGAAGTGTACTATCATCTGGGGATGGTCAATACCGCCCAGAGATTCACCTTCGAAGCACAGGAGTCCATACCCGATTTCCAGAAAAGTGCGAGATGCTACAAGCGGCTTGCCGAAACCAATTACATAAACGGTGACACGCAGGTCTGCGAAAAATATCTCCGGGCACTCAGACATACTCTCTTTTACCGCCGGTGGGCGGAACGTTTTCCTCAGGGGGTTGAATACGGAAGTATGGCGGAGCGGAGGCTGAAAGAGCACGATTTCCTCTTCAGCCAGGGGGAGATGGACTCGATGCTGGGACTTCTCTATGTCGAGAATCGGGAGAATGCTCCTGCATTTGACTATCTTCTTTCCTGGTGTCTGTTGAGCAAACGGCTGGACCGTTTCTGGGAATGTCTCCGGCTGAGAAACTACGAAGTGCTTCCCAAGTCCTATCAGGAAGCTCTGATTCTTTCGCTGGCCCTGAGGGAAGGCCTCCCGGACACTTCTCCCGCCTATATATCCTCTTCCGTTTACGTGCGGCTGAAGAACTTTCTGCAGGCTTATGACAGCGGGAGAGATATGGCCTGGATGCAGAAAAATTTCGGAGATACATATTGGTTCTATTATTATTTCAGATATAATGGTGGAAAATAGAAGAATTCGGCATGGGATAATCCGGGTATTGACCGCTCTTCTCACTGCGGCGGGCTGTACTTCCCCGCAGGACGGGGAAGTGTCAGTTCAGTTCGGAAGTATGATTTATCCAGACTACACGGATGTCACGGTACCGGTGAACATCGCCCCTCTGAATTTCCGCTATACGGATGCAGGGATGGAGAAGGTGACCACCGTTTTCACTTCAGGTGAGCTCAGCGTGACATTTCACGGACGGGATGTGCAGTGGAACATGAGAAAGTGGAGGAAACTCACACAGGCTGCCGCAGGGAGTTACATCACGGTGAAAAGTTCACCGTCCGATACCACCTGGAGGATATATGTGAGCAGGGAGCCCATAGATTACGGACTGGCATATCGTCTGATAGAGCCGGGTTATGAAGTGTACAGCTCGATGGGCATCTATGAGAGGGAGCTCTCCACATTCAGAGAACGGCCTGTAATCGAAAACACTGATTTCGACGGGTGTGTGAACTGCCACTCGTTCAACAGGTGCGATCCTTCCGACCTGAGTCTCCATATCCGTGGACCACACGGCGCCACTCTTCTGCGACGGGGCGGTCGGATGGACGTTTTCGATACCGGAACGGACAGCACACTAGGATTCTGCGTATATCCCTACTGGCATCCTTCGGGCAGGTATATAGCCTATTCCACCAATACCACCCGCCAGAGCTTCCACGTGCGACGGGACAAGCTGGTGGAGGTCTTCGACAATGCCTCCGACCTGCAGGTGTATGACGTGGAGCGCAATACGCTCATAACCGCCCCGCAGGTGAAGACAGATACCCTGTGGGAGACTTTTCCTGCCTTTTCGCCTGACGGCAATACCATCTATTTCTGCAGGGCACGGGCCAGATCCATCCCTCTGGAGGTGGAACAGATACGCTACGACCTGTGCAGTGTCTCTTTTGATCCTGTTACAGGGACCATCGGGAACGATGTGGAGACAGTCATCGACGCTTCCTCTATGGGGAAAAGCATTTCATTCCCCAGAGTCTCATTCGACGGTCGTTTCCTGATGTACACTCTGATAGATTACGGGCAGTTCTCCATCTGGCACCACGAGGCGGACCTCTGGCTGCTGGACCTCTCTTCCGGAGAGAACAGACCGCTGGATGAAGTCAACAGTCCCGATACCGAGAGTTACCATAATTTCAGTTCCGGCAGCAGATGGTTCGTGTTCTCCAGCAGACGCGATGACGGGCTCTTCACCCGCCCGTATATCGCGCATATCGATGAAAACGGCATCGTGGGCAAGGCGTTTATGCTGCCTCAGAAGGACCCGTGGAACTTCTACAGCGGAAGATTCCTCTCCTTCAACGTGCCTGAGTTCATCACTTCCCCCATCTCTCTGGACAGAAAGACCGCTTCCGGGATGATAAATGCTCCAGAGAGGAAGAAATTCGGATTCAGATGGTCGGAGTGACCGGAAGTCACTTCCTTCCGTACATGCTCATAAGGAATTTTCCCAGCGGGGTGTCCTCCCCCACATTTCCGGCCAGCTGGATGGTGCGGGTCCTGTACTCTTCGTTCTTCTCCCTGACCACTTTTTTATTATGAATCCCACTTATTTCAGCATAATGTGCCTGGGTAATATTCTTCCATACCTGAAGGGAGTCATTCTGAGGAGTGCCTCCGCCTGAACTGTCGGGACCTATGGTCACCCTGATATCCCCCGGTTCAGTCACTACAAGCAGATTCTCGGTACCTATGCGGTGTTTCATCTCTATTCTCAGCTCTGCCATATAGGCAGAGTCTCCCCGGAACTCGAAACGGTGGTTTCGGATACGTACCGAATCTATGTTCTCCTCCACTACGGGAAGAGGGACCAGAAAGATATATCTCCCTTCCAGATCCTTCCCTTCGGGATTTATGACTGTGCCGTATATCCTGAATTCGGAAGGACTCCTGTGACAGGAGACAGCCGGCAGGATGAGGCTTATGATGAATACTGTCAAATAGAGCCGTTTCATTATTTATTACGTAATGTGATCCGGGTTCTTTCATCCGAAAAGACTTCATCATACAGAGTGCTTACGTCGAGATGAACTTTTTCTCTGGTGAAGTCGGGTACATTGAATGAGTAGAGGGATTCGGTATAATATTTTTTCGGGTTTCTCTGAGGCAGCAGAAAGGGTTTGGATACGTGTCCGCCGTCATCCAGACAGGCGAAATAGACCCTTCCGTACATTCCGTCCTCCCTCCGGCTGGCGAACAGGAACCAATGGCCGGAACTGCTCCAGTTATGGAAACTCTCAGGTTTGTCGGAATTCACCTCGAAAATGGGGCGGGTGCCTCCTGTCTCCAGATCCAGAAGCCACAAGTCCGCCTCTGGCCGGTTGATGGGGAAACAGCTGAAGTCCGAGCGGCAGTACATAATCCATCGGCCATCATACGAAGGTCGGGGAAATGTCACGCTGAATCCCCCGGCCTGAGCATTGATGACAGTGTCTATGTCGTCACCGAAAGTTCCGGAAGCTTCATCGAAAGGGATGCTGCACAGATTATACCTGATTTTCTCTGCTTGGGCGGGTGCCGGCCAGTCTTCGGCCTGACAGAAATAGAGAGTTCTCCCGTCAGGGGAGAATACCGGGTATGTCTCCCGCAGGGGACTCATCAGCAGGGGAGAGGTGATCATCTCATTGGTACGGACATCTATAACCGAGACATCCGATTCGAAATCATAGACTTCTATTCTCTGACGGTCCGACACCCAGAAACTCTGGGCTATCCTGTTCGTACTGCAGGCGAAATAGTCTCCGGATGGGTGCCAGTAGGTATATACTGCATTGCTGATGGTGGAATCCGTCTTGGTGGAGAGCCATTCGTGTCTGCCGTCTCTGCTGAGCAGGGTGGCTCCGTGAACCCCGCGGAGGTGGAACATGAATTCGTCCGCGCTGCCCCGATTCGCGGTATGACATCCCATACAGTGGTATGGCAGAAGAGTTCCCTGTAAAATGGCGGACTCCCTGAAGCTGTGGATATCACGCTGATAGATACCTATCAGACTGTAGGTCTCGTAACCGGGAGCCATCCTGCGATAGGTGATTCCGAAATCATCGAGCGGGTAACTGCTGATATGGATTATGAACGGAAGGAACTGTTCCCATCTTCCGTTTTTAAGTCCCAATACGGTGACGGTCAATTCTTCTCCGACATTCTGTTCCAGAAGACGGTGCCATCTCCTGATGTTGAAGCGGGCATATCTCCCTTTCGTGTCAAGTGCTCCGGTTCGGCTTCCTTTCACGTTGACAAATACCCTGTCATACCCTTCCGGCAGGCAGAAATTCAGCGGTGCGATGCCTGTGGGTACAGTTACCTCCTTATAATCCGGATATATGGGGGCTTCTTCGTGTATCAGGACGGTCTCTCTCCGGCCGCATCCCGTCAGAGATAGTATCAGTCCAAGCAGAATCAATCGTTTCATTCTGTCTCTCCTCCTTCGAGCCGTTTATATGCATTATAATATCGGGCTGCCATGATATTGTTATTGTTGTGGAGCCACAACTGTCCGAGCATCTTGTCCATCTCCTGCCAGTTGAACAGAAAATCGTCCTGTAGCCGGGCGCTCCGCAGATAGGCATAAATCTTATTTTCGCTGATTTTCCGCTCATTCCACAGATAAGTACGTGCTTCTTCGGCCCATTTCCGATAGAAGATAGTCTTCTCCAGCCTGCGGATATATTTGTCGGCAGGCTCATACGCTCCGTTCACTATGAGAGCTTCCACCATCCTGCAGGTGCAGCGGGCACTCTTCCGGTTGTTTCCGGTGGCTTCCTGCATATCGAACATTAACCTGAAGGCACTGTTGATGAATCCGAGCCTCCAATATGCTTCGGCGGTAGGCATATCGGTCAGCATATCCCTGTATCTGGGGACCAGAAGCCCTCTGGTGCCGCACTGGTAGAAGCCACTCATCCTTTCCTCCATCTGTCCGGTCATAAACAGGCACAGATTCACGGCGGAAGCGCTGAATTCGGTATGAGGCTGGTACCTTTCCGCCCGCAGTATCACATCATCCCAACGCTCTTCGCGGATGAGATAATCGTATGCGAGCTGTTCATATTTGTCTTTATCGTATGTAACGGACGTGCACCACCAGGCTGCAGCGGCGAGGAGCACGGATGTGAATGCTCTTACGATATCACGACATGACAGGCGGCGCAGGTATGGCTCCGCAAGCAGAAGCGCCAGAGCCACCGCCGGTATGATTATCTGCAGTGCCGGGAGAACTGCGGGCAACCTATGGTAGTTGATGCCGAACATCGTATCCCGCAGCGTATATTGGGAGAGAACGGTAAGGTGGAGGATAAAGATAAGTAAGCATATCAGTGCAGTGGCGGTTATCTCCTGTTTCCTGTGATTGGTTATGAGCGCATAGAGCAGTGGAACGAAAGCCAGCGGTCCTGTCATCCACCACAGCAGAGGAGCGGTCCACAGAAGATGCCATCCCGCTTTCCGGAACCATCCCGCAGCGGACAGACAGATGACCATAGCCGTCCAGTATGAGAGCAGTACATCCTGATCTCCCATAAAGACTATGACAAGCAGCGGTACTGTCACTCCTTTCGCCACCTCGGCGCTCCAGATAAACAGCAGGGACAGGCTCAGCGCTCCCAGCCATTTGATATGGAAGAACTGGACCATAAATTCAGATATCCAGTCGGCGGCTCCTCCGGGGAGTGCCATTCTCTCCCACAGATAGCTTCCCG